>JBCBLJ010000158.1:0-13022 GCA_038520195.1 Planctomycetota bacterium | reverse complement strand
GGTTCGACGACAGATCAAGAATCGCCGCACACGCGTCTTTGATCACCGTTTCCACGAACCCCGTCAACGGTGCAGCTTCGCGCAAGTCATTGGACGTCGACCTTGATGATCTCGGCTTGAAACGTCTCGACGCAGGCTTGCACCCAAGGATTGGATTCGATCTCGCGCATCCGTTCCATTCGCTCTTTGGCGCTCGGTCGGGCGGTTGGCTTCGCCGCAACGGCTTTGGTGGCGGTGGCGTCGACCTGGAGTGCGATGGCGACTTCTCGACCGGTTAGACGTTTAATCGCATCGCAGACGGCGCTTCGATTCTCGGGACGGTCCATGCGGTCCATCGCCATCTTGTTGTCACTCGCGTAGACCAGCCGCACCTGGGAGCTGCCTTCCAGATCCACGCGCGTCGCGAGAGCAGCGGCCGAAGCGACCATTTGTTCGACCGTGGTCAGTGCCTCTGAGAAGACCTCGCGAACCGTTGACGTCGTCAGCTCCCTCCGCGTCGATGGCGAAACGGTCGCTTCATTGCCGGCAGCCTCGAGGTTTTCCTTCGCAGGTGCTATCGGTTCCTGCTCCTTTGGAACAGGCCTCGATTCTGCTTTGGTCGCGACGTGCTGTGATGCCGGAGCGGCCGGCGGGACGGATGGGCGCGTCGCCGTCTCGCCCGGCGCCGGTACGTCATTATTTAGCGGCTTTTTTTTTTGAGGCTTGGTGAGTGAACCGCCGCTCCCAGCAGCTTCCGCCAGATCCGCGATGGCTTGCAAGTCGGGAAGGTTGCAGATCTGGATCACCGTCGCTTCGAGCAGCACACGCGCGTAGACACTCAAACGGATGCGCACCAGCGTGTCGTCGATCAGGCCGACAACGGCGAGGACCGTTTGCAAACCCCATTGTTCGCCGAGCGCCTTCAGTTCCGGATGCATCGAGGCGGCGGTGTGCCGCTGGAGAGACTCATCGCAACCGACGGTGACCGCCATCAAGTCACGAAAGTAGCCGAGTAGTTGTTCCGCAAATCGACCGGCATCGACACCGGCGTCGACGGCGGAATCCAGCTGACGGAGCGCTTCGGCGGCATCGCGTCGCGACATGGCACCGGCGAGCGCATGCAAACGTTCGTCGTCGGCCGTTCCGAGCATGGCGTGCACCTGATCGGCGGTCAGGTTGCCATCACTGAAGCTGAGCACTTGTTCGAGTAACGACTGACTATCGCGCATCGAACCGGCGGCGCGCCGCGCGATCAATTCCAACGCCGAATCGTCGGCGGTCGCATTCTCGGCCTCGATGATCTCTCGAAGCCGCTGAACAATCTTGGGAACTTCGACGGGCGCAAAATCGAAGCGTTGGCAACGACTGAGAACCGTGATCGGCATCTTCTCCGGATCGGTCGTGCAGAAGATGAACTTCACATGCTCCGGTGGCTCCTCCAGCGTCTTCAGCAACGCGTTGAAGGCCGCCTGCGTGAGCATGTGGACTTCGTCGATGATGTAGATCTTGAAGCGAGAGCGACTCGGGCGCACCCCAACACTGCTGCGCAGTTGTCGGATTTCGTCGATGCCGCGGTTGCTGGCGCCATCGATCTCGATCACGTCAATGTCTTCGCCAGAGTCGATTGCCTGCGCGACGTCGCTGTCGTTGTCCGGCGTCGCATTGGGACCGCCCGGATTGTTCAGCGCCTTGGCGAAGATCCGCGCGGTGCTCGTTTTCCCAACCCCTCGAGCGCCGGTGAAAAGGTAAGCATGTCCGACGCGGCCGGTTTCGATCGCGTTGGTCAATGCGCGACCGACATGGTCCTGCCCGACGAGTTCGGCAAAGTTTCGTGGCCGGTAACGTCTGGCGACAACCACGTAGGCGTCGTTCGATTCGTCAACAGACTCGGGTTCGGACATTCGGGACAACTACCTGCAAGTGGACGTCGGGCGGTGGCAACACATCCTACACGATCGACACTCGATCGAAATTGGGGCCGTCGGGGCCGGTTTTCGACGCCGTGGATCAGCCATCCAACGCATTCGCGTTCGTCGCGCCGTCGCTCGACCCGTGACGGGTTCCTACCCAGACAATCCCGATTCCGATCAAGGTCATGGTGCTCAGGCCGAGAATCCAGGTCACCGGCAGGTGGCCGACGCTTTCGGTCGCCCCGATTCTGGCTTCGAGAGCGTCCTCGTATTTGATCGCCAAAATCAACAACCCATTGTGGGTCATGTGCATGAGGATCCCCGGCCAGATGCTTTGGGTTCGGTAGGCGATCCAGCCCAAAATGAGACCGACGAGCGTAGTGGGAATGAATCGCTCCAAGAGCAGCACGCTCCCGGTCGTGACATGGAAAAGACCAAAAATCACCGCCGTGACGATAATCAAGCGATGTGGCTTCAGAACCTTTCCGAGCGCAGAGAAAAGCACTCCGCGGAAACAGAATTCTTCGATCACGGCCGGTGTGAAGGCCAAGCTAAAGAGGAGCAGCCAAGCAGGCGCGGCCTTCATTTTCTCGGCGGCTCCCTGAGCTTGCGCGAGTTTTTCCATGCTCATGCCGCCGAGCCCGAGACTCTCGCCGATCACGAATGACTCGTGGGCGATTCCCCAAGCTCCGACACCCACGAGCGCCGCGCCGATCATGCCGAGGATGCCGGGTGGGTGCATCCGATACGTCGTTCTGATTCGACAACGCGTCAACAGGACTGACGCCAACGGAACGCCACCGAACGTGAGAATCAGCGCGACGGCGTTGAGGGTGAGCGATGCAAAGCTCGAAAGGTCAGGCGAGTATCTCGAAAGAACGCTGCTGACGAGATAGTAGATCGGAACGAGCAACGCCAGCATCATCGCAGCGGTCTGCGGAGACGGTATTGCGTTAACCTGATCCGGACGACGAAGAATGGAACTGAAGGATTGCGCACTGGTCCGCGTCACGGCATCATTGCCGAACAACTTCGATGCGATCGCGATCGCTGCCGCCGCATAGCCGAGCGTGCTGAGAATCGTGACAATCGCGGCGCCCGGCGAGGCAGTGCCCTGCAAGACTTCGCGCGCGAGGATCACGATATTGATCAACGGCGCGATGGCGAGCGGGCCACTCAGCGAAACCCCGGGCATCAGTGACAACATGCCCGGCGCGAGTGACAGCAGCATGACGGGAATCAAATAGGCCTGGGCCTCTTTAAACGACCTGGCAAAGCTGGTCAGTGACAGGAGCACGGCCGCGAAGAAACCACTAAACAGAACCAACAGTCCCAGGATTTGCAGCACGGCGAGCCAAGGAAACCCTTCGTCGCCTCCGGTCAGCAGCGGTAACAAGCGTCCCGCCCAGAGCGTCGTAAACATCGCAAGCAGGTTTGCCACGGCGGTGAGCAGTGCCACCACGACCACCGCCACATACTTGGAGAACAGGATGTAAGAGCGCGGCACGGGCGACGCCATCAACGACTCCATTGTTCCCCGTTCGCGTTCGCCGGCTGTCAGGTCGATCGCGGGGTAAACCGCACCGGTGATGGTCATCAGCACGAGCACCAGGGGCACGATGGTACCCAGCATCGATGGCTTTTCTGGTTCACCGACGGCGGTCACGTTGAAAGATGCCGGCGGGGTGTACTTCGTCAACTGATTGGCGATCCACTCGGCACGATTGAGGCGTAACCAATGCAAACGCTCGACCAAAATTCGCGTCGCCGACTCACTCGCGGTGTCGCCGTTGTAGGACGTGATATCCAGGGTCGGTGGCGTTCCGGCGTCCACGACGCAAGCGACATCAATGCGATTCTGTTTGAGTGCCTCGACGGGCTCGAGCTTACCAACGTCTTCGAACTCGCAGACATAGACCTGGAGCTTGGCGAGGTTCCCTCCACTCGCTTGCAAGATCGCTTCGGGGGGCTGGCTCATCGAGTCAGCGAGCCAACTATCGAGCGAGTTTTTTTCGGCGCGGGTCGCGACCCCGATCGTATACGGTGCTTGCTCACTCAATCCCGTCGCGGCGCTGACCAGGAACCGATTGAGCGCCATACTCAACAGCGGGTAAACCAGTAGCGGCATCAAAAGCAATGTGATGATCGTCCGCCGGTCACGGAGCGTTTCGCGCAACTCTTTTTGGCACAACCGGACGAGACGGCTTCGCGGTTGCGAAAGCCGCCGCGGTGCCTCGGGCGGACCCTCCGTTGGTGACTCGATGTGTGCAGACAACGCCGTTAAGTCCTGATGAGATCCACGAAAATGTCGACAAGTGTTTCGCGACCGGTCTCGTCCCGAATCTGCTCCATCGTGCCACAGTGCTTTAGCCCGCCGTTGTAAAGCAGGCCGAATCGATCGCATAGCCGCTCGGCTTCATCGAGTCGGTGCGTACACACCACGACCGCTTTTCCGCCGCGACGCAGAATGTCGATGTAGTCAAAAATCGTTTGGACGCCCACAACATCGAGACCTCGGGTGGGTTCGTCCAACAGCATTACGGGAGGGTCGTGAATCAACCCGCGCACCAACGTGACTCGCTGACGCTGTCCGGTACTCAACTCACCCGCACGACGATCGAGCAGATGCCGAATATCCATCATGTCCGCCAAACTCTCACAGCGACTCCAAGCCTCGGCGTAGTCGACGGCGTACAAATCGGCGAAGTAAAGCAGCATTTCACGAACGGTGAGCCACGGATAGACGCCGTCACTTGCGGATACGAACCCGAGCCGGCTCTTGACCGCCGCCGGGTCGTCCGCGGTTCGCATGCCATCGACCTCAGCAAAGCCCGAGTCGGGTTCGAGCAGCCCCAAGATCATCCGCATCGTGGTTGTTTTTCCGGCCCCGTTTGGGCCTAACAATCCAAACACCTCGCCCGCCTGAATCCGAAACGTCACATCGTCGACGGCCACCAAAACCCGATCGTCAAGCTGGAAGGATTTTGAAAGCGAATCGACAAGGAGCATGGCTTTTGGCCGGGTGATACCGAGGCGGCAGTGAGATTGGCTTAGCGTAGAGTAGAAGCACGGCCAGTTGGAAGCTACTGGATCTGGTAGCCAGTGGTTCACCCTTCTCAGACAAAAGAGCGACCTTTTTGCGAAATCGCCGTTCTGGGGAAAAGTCGTTGGCGGGCAGTGTGTCGATGTCAGCGTCGGTGAGCCTGACTTTCGCGACGCCAGCGTTCGGGCATAATTCCGTCAGACCATCCGATGTGATCTTTCGATCCTCACGGCAGTGCTCACGCTCACAAATTCTCATGGAGTCGACTTGGCAGACCCCGAAAACCCGACTGAGAACGACCTGCAAACTGTCATCCCGCTTGTGCCCTCCAGCGAGGTAGACACGGCACAACCGGAGGTTGTCGCGGAGTCTCCGGCGCCGTTTGCCAGCGACGAGACTCATGTGATCGCGGGAAAGAGGATCGCGTTGGTGGGCCGTTTCGGGAGCATGAATCATCGAGAAGCTACCAACGTGCTTCAGTCCTACCATGCGCAGGTGATCGAATTCACCAAGCGATCGGCCGGGCGCGGCGACGGAGGACCCGATTGGGTAGTGATCGGCGCCGAAGAGCCACCGCTTTCGCAATCGGAACTACTCGGGTCCACGACGATCCACGCCGCGGCGCAAGGAGAGGTCGAAATCCTGCACGAGTCCGAACTTTGGCACCGCATCGGGCTGGTCGATTTGGAGTCTTCGGTACGTCGGTACCACACGCCGGCGATGTTGGCGGACTTGCTCGGCGTTTCCGTGCGGGTGATTCGTCGCTGGCACCGACGCGGCTTAATCACGCCGGTCGCGACGGTCCACAAACTACCCTACTTCGATTACGCCGAAGTCGCGACGGCAAAGCGTTTGGCAACTTGGATCGCGGCGGGCGCCAGTGCGACGGCGATCGAGCGACGACTCGTCGATCTTGTCGAAGTGTTGCCAAACATTCGTCGCCCCCTCGATCAACTCTCGATTTTGGTGGAGGGAAAGCAGGTCTTACTTCGGCAAGGTGACGGTCTGATTGAACCCGGCGGACAGATGAGATTTGACTTCGATTCGCTCCCGCAATCGACGACGGAACCGCTGTCCGAGAGTCAACCGGACGAGATCATTGCATTCCGTCATCCCGATGAACCGCCGATGTTGCGCGCGATTTCGCAAACCGACTCGGATGAACTGCTGCTTGACGCCTACGAAGCCGAAGACCGCGACGATCTCGAAACCGCCATCGCGATCTATCACACGGTGCTCGCGCGGGATGGGATGCGTGCCGACATCTGCTTTCAGATCGGAGAGTTGCTCTACCGGATGAACTTCCTTGTTGCGGCGCGGGAACGCTACTACGCGACCATCGAAGTCGATCCGGAATTCGTCGAAGCCCGTGCGAGCCTTGGTGGGGTGCTTGCGGAACTCGGCCAAAACGAACTCGCGATTGCAGCTTTCCGTGGCGCATTGAAGATGCATCACGATTACGCGGACGTGCACTACTCGCTTGCGAAGACGCTGGATCGAGTCGGGAAGCAAGAAGAAGCCGCCGACCATTGGCAGACCTGCCTGACACTCGCCCCCGATGCCGCCTGGGGCGACGAGGCTCGCGAGCGACTAGGACTCTAACGCCGCGGACCGATTGGAATAATCCGATTGACCCGCACGCGGCGGAACGCCGTGCGGGGCGTCATCGGTCGACGCCGAGACGAGACGCCCTCGCGCGGCGGGGTGTCCTAGGCTCTGTTTGAAGACGCAGCCTGACCAGCGGTGCTCCAGCAGAAGACGACGACCAGAGATGAATTCGCGCCCCGACCGAAATCCCGCGTTACGCCGCGTCCGAGAGGACTCCGAAGCCGGTGAAGCGACGATCGGCGGTGCTTCTGCACAAAGGCTCCAATCGCGACGACGCACACCGTCAAGTTCACCAGTACGGGACGAGCAACCCTCCGACGATGCCGCCGAGACACCCCCGCCGACGGTCGAGGAGTTTGATTACCAACGTTTGAATCGGTACCGCGCCGAGGGCGAACTGGGGCGTGGCGGTTGGGGCGTGGTGGATCGCGTCGTCGACTTGAAGCTCGATCGATCCGTCGCCTTGAAACGCATTCTGGACTACGCCGAAGGCGACGATGATCTGCGGGAACAGTTCTTGCACGAAGCTCGCATCACAAGCCAACTTCAGCATCCCGGTGTCGTGCCCGTCCACGAATTGGGCGATGAAGAAGACGCTGCCTACTACGTGATGAAGTTGCTCAGCGGCGAAACGCTGCATTCTCATATTCAACGCATCCACGAAGAAAGCAATCAACAAAAGAACCTGGAAGACTGGGTTCACCCGCTGCTCAAGCGTTTCCTCGATGTCTGTCATACCGTCGCATACGCTCACGACCAAAAGATCCTTCATCGCGACCTAAAACCTTCGAACATCATGGTCGGTGGTTTTGGCGAGACGATCGTTCTCGACTGGGGTTTGGCGAAGAGCATGGAGGATGTTTCGTCCGAAACGGAAGACTGCGACGTCACGATTCGTAACGGCGGCGAAGTCGCGCCGGCGTCGCATCGTACCGGTGGGTCGCAGCGACGAAGCGAATCCGACGGGACCGTGGTCGGCACGCCGGCATACATGTCGCCGGAGCAGGCGCTCGGCGAAGTCTCGCGACTGGACGCTCGATCCGATGTCTTTGCACTCGGCGTGATTCTCTATGAGATACTCGCCGGTACGCATCCCCACAGCGGACGAACCACCCGCGAAGTGCTACAGCGCGCCGCCGCGGCGGAGTACCAATCGCTCAAGCAACGCGCGCCCAAGACACCGCAGGCACTCATCGCGATCGTCGAAACCGCGATGGCCACCGACGCCAACGAGCGGTATCCCGATTGCGAAACACTGGCCGACGACGTCCAACGATGGATGCTCGGCCAGAGCGTCTCGGTTCACCCCGACAACCTCTTGGATCGCGTCGCGAGATGGTGCCGTCGCAACCGAACGATCGCCGGAGTCGTGGCACTCAGCGTGACCCTCCTTCTGATTCTTTCGACGACCTTTGCAATCGTCGTCAAGCAAGCCCACCGCGCCGAGTCGGAATCTCGACGTGAGGCCGAAGACCAAAGACTTCAGGCCGACCAGGCACGCGAGTTGGCGCTCGTGCGAATGAGCGAAGCTCGGGCTTCCGCCGACGAGTGGCTGATCGAACTGAGCGGTGCCCTGCAGTTTCATCCGGGACTTTCCCAACATCGACTTTCACTCCTGCGCCGCGCCATCGATCATTACTCGAAACTTGTCAACGAAGAATCCGTCAGCGGCGATCCGGCGGAACAGTTGGAACGAGCCCGATCGATGATTCGCCTCGGCGACGCGGTTCGGCTTGCCGGGGACATCGAAGCTTCACGAACACACTATGGCGAAGCCGAGGCGTTGCTCGCGGCACAACTAACGACGGACCGCACCACGCCGCAGATCCACACCGTCAGCAATCCAAGGTCATCGAAGGGTCAGCCCGCTTCTTTGCAAAGCGAGGTCGAACTGGAACGCACCCACGCGACCATCGGACGACTGCTCGCGGGTGAATCGATCGCGCCGGAGAAACTCACGCAGCTCAGCCGTGCTTTGGTCGCGAGACTTCCGTTCGATGATGACGGTCCGGGCACTCCCTTTCAGTACAAAACGGCATCGGCCTTCGTCAGGCTGCAACTGGCGGTCTCCCGCAGTCCCTCAAACGCAAGCAAAAAGGGACGGCTGAGCGAAGCGGTTCGCTGGGTCCGTTGGCTGGCTCAGCGTCGTGGGTTACCGCGCGACGCGCAGTTGCTTGCGGTGGCCCATGAGGCCTATGCGTCGGAAATCGAGTCGAAGCGGTCCGCCGACGAAGCGATCGTCGCGTGGAACTCGGTGATCAACGACCTCGCCAAGATCGATGATGAAGCGTTCGCGACCGAGCGGCTGCAGCGTTCCGCGAGGGCGCGGATGCGACGAGCCGCGTTGCTCGTGGCGAGAGGCCGGAACGACGAGTCGGCGGCCGAATACGAGTCCGCCATTGAGGAACTCAACCAAGCCTGGCAGCAGAGTGATCCGGAGGAGTTTTACCGTCGTCACCTCGCCGAAGCTGAACTTGATCTCGGCCGACTGCTTCACGATGACGGGCAACGACTTGATGCCGCCCGAGTCTATCTCGAGCGATCGCTGGAAACCTTTCTTGAACTGATGCGTCAGCGTCCCTCCCTCGAAGCGCTTCGACAAACGACGCGTGCGAACCGCCTGTTGGGCGAAGTGCACGCCGAGCCTTCGCAACGGATCGCCGCGTTTCGGCGGGCCGCGGTCGGTTTTGAAATGCTGGTCGATCATGACTCGCTCTCCGACGACGAGGCGCTCCAGTGGCTTTCCGTCCTGGTCCAGTCTGCCGAAACTTTGAAAGGACAAAACTTGGAGATTGAGCCTGCCGTCAGACAAATCGACGTTTGGCGAAGTCGAGCGTTCGAGGTCGAAATCCCCGAGGCCATGAAGCGCCGCGTCACGGCGCTTCTCGAGGCCGAACCCGCCGTCGAAAACCGCTCACCCGATCAATCGCTACCACCCGCTCAAGACCCGCAGCAGGAAGCGCCATCGGATTAATCTCGCTCTTCCGCCGAGGCGAAATCGGATCGGCCATGAAGGCAACCAACGATTGGAAGCCGAATTCGATTGTTTTCCAACTGTCGCCCGTCGTCATGAGCACTCAAACGTCTTCCAACCATTCGCCATTTCCCACGAATGTCCCCGTCGCCGGTGACGCAACCATCCAGAAGACCAATCGAGAGTCGCTGGGACGTGGCGAGACGAGCGAATCGTGTTTGGTACAGATTTACCCGGCCGACATCGTTGACGGCATGGTGCTGCTGGATTCGGACCACCTCTTAATTGGGCGGGACGAACAGGCGGACATGGTTCTCTCCGACTCAGGCGTTTCACGTCGACACGCGGAACTCATCCGCCACGAAGGTGTTTACGCGATCGAGGACCTGGGAAGCACCAACGGAACGCTGGTCAATGGAATGCCGATCGATCGGCAGCAGATTCTCAACACGGGCGACACCGTACGAATCGGCAGCTTCATCTTCCGATTCCTGTCCGCCGATAGCGTGGAAACTCAGTACCACGAAACGGTCTACAACGCTCTGGTCCGCGACGCGCTGACTGGAACGATGAACAAGCGATATCTACTGGAATCGATGCATCGCGAGATCGCTCGCGCCGTGCGTCAGCGATCACCGCTCTCGGTCGCCCTCCTGGACATCGACCACTTCAAGAGCGTCAACGATACCCACGGTCATCTGATCGGCGATGAAGTCTTGAAAGAGTTCGGCCAACGCATGACCGGCATTTCTCGCGATGACGATTTGCTGGCCCGTTATGGCGGTGAAGAGTTCTGCCTGCTGCTCGCGGGGACAAGCTTGCCCGAGGCGATCGAGATCACCGAGCGTTGTCGAGCCGTGGTCGCCGACCGTCCTTTCGAGACCTCGATCGGTGCTCTCAGCATCACCGCCAGTTTCGGTGTCGCTTGTCTCGAACCGGTTCGAACCATCGACGCGAACGATCTGCTCGAACTCGCGGACGAAAAACTCTACGAAGCCAAACGCGGCGGTCGGAACCGAGTTTGCGGGTAACCCTCAAAATCCCGACGCGCTGAAAAATCAGCAAGCCCGCTAGAATCGGCGTCGATAGTCAACAGTGCGACGCGGCTCCGACGAGTCGCCATCGTCCGGAGTGAGTTGCAGATGGAAAAGGATTTCCATGGCCAACGGCGCCATCACAAGAGTTGCTTTCGTGTTTTGCCTCATCGTTGGTTGGCAAAGTCTGACGATTGCGCAAGAGGGTTCGGCCGAGCCGCCCTCGCCGGAACTTGCGCCCGCATCGGACAACAGTGACACCCAACCGAAGCAACCTCACACGGCCGCGTCCGCTGGCTCTCGATCCGAGACGACCACCAACAACCTGCGAACGGATCCCCGGTTGCAAAAGCTGTTTGGTGATGTCAATCAGCTCGACGTTCTACCGGAAGTTCGTCGTCCGAAGGCAGCATCGCCCGGCGCCAACGTCGTCTTCTCGGCCGAAGCGACCGGTCGCCAAACCGCTGACATTGGCAACCTGCTGGATCAATCGAAAAGTGCGCAGGGCGTCGCCGTCCAACAACGCACACCAATCGTCAGTGACACGCGAATTCGCGGCCAACGCGTCGGACAAGTCCTCGCTTCGGGCTCTTTCTGGGCTCCGGCGCGGATGGACCTGGACACGATGATGAGCAAGATCGACTCACGTCTCATCGAAGACGTGATCCTGATCAAAGGGCCGTACGCCGCGAGTTACGGGCCCAGCTTTCGATTCGTGGACATCGAGTTCATTAAGTCGCCACGCTACCAGGGCTTCGAGAGTCATGGCGCGAGCAGTGCGAGTTTCAGTTCCAACGGCCAACACTGGTATGGCCGCCAATCACTTTGGGGCGGAAACGAGGAGTTCGGTTACTTCGTCAGCTACGGTCATCAGACCGCCAACGACTACACCACCGGAATCGGCGGTTTTTCCGTCCCCTCGAGTTTCAAGTCGCGTGACCTGTTTGTGGCGATGGGCTGGGACCTCTCCGAACATGAAAAACTCGAATTTAATTTGCTGCGGCTTGATCAAACGGATGTTGAGTTTCCGGGCCTCGTCTACGACATCAACTTTCTGGTCACCGACGGCTATGAATTGACGTACACGAACGATGACGCATGGTGGTCCGATCGCTTGCGGATGGAACTCTGGTACAACCGTACGCGCTTCGAGGGCGACTCGGGCCGACCCGGTAAGTCGCGGCACATCCCCCAGTTGTTGATGGAACTCGAGTCACCATCGGGGCTCGCGGGACTTGCCGAAACCGATGTCGACGCGTTGTCCGCCGGCTATCGCTTGGAAAACATCTACGAGTTGGGCAACGGTCAAGTTTCCTGGGGCACCGACCTGATCCTGGTCAACCAAGAGTTGAACGATATCGAACCGCTCGGCCCGCCCAACGACAATAACTTTCCCATCCCGCGAAGTCACTCGATCGATGTCGGCGTCTTCGTCGAGGATGTCGAACAAGTCACGGATCGATTGAGCATGACCGCCGGCGGTCGCGTCGATGGCGTCTTTACCGATGCGGCGAACATGGTGCGCGGCGTCCCGCTCTTGTTCGAGGACATCAAACGAGCTGAACTCGATCAGTCGTTTCTGCTGGGCTCCGCGTATCTCACTGGGCAATACAAACTGGACCCTGCCTGGAATCTCAATTTCGGGATGGGATTTGCCAGTCGCGCTCCGACGCTCACGGAGTTGTACACCGACGCGTCCTTCATCGGTTCACTTCAGCGAGGCATCACGTTCTTGCTTGGCGACCCAAAACTGAAACAAGAGAAGCTGTACCAGTTGGACCTTGCCTTTCAATACAGCGAAGACGCCACTCAGTTCGGTCTTCAGGGTTACTACTCGTGGATCGAAGACTACATCACCTATGACTTGCTCGACCCTCCGGGAGCCATCGATGGTTTTCAGCAGGGTGCGGCATTCGTCAACACGGATCTCGCGGAGGTCCTGGGAGTCGAGTTCTATGCGCAGCACCAACTGACGCCCATCGTTTCGATCTTTGCGACCAGTAGTTACACGCAGGGAAGCGACTTGACCCGGACGGACCCGGCGCGGCTATCGGTCGTCGCGAATCGGAGCGATACGGCCGGCTTCGAAGAAGAACCACTGCCGGGCATCCCGCCGCTCGATTCGCGGATCGGAATTCTCTTTGAAGACGCAGCACTGCGGCCCAAATGGGGCGTCGAATTCTCCGCGAGGATCGTGGACAACCAGGATCGAATCGCCGCAACGCTTGACGAGGTCGCGACCCCGGGCTTTACCACTTATGACCTCCGGGCGTACCGGTCGGTCGCGGATTGGTTGTTCACTTTCGGCGTCGAGAACTTAGGGGACAAGTTCTACCAGGAGCACGTCGACTATCGCAGCGGCCTGGGGGTCTTTCGGCCGGGAATCTCGACGTACATGAGCGCCGAAGTTTCGTACTAGTGCTGCGGGAATTAAATGACGCTGCTTGGAAAAACGGTAACCCGACGCGTGAGCG
>JBCBLJ010000738.1:0-4236 GCA_038520195.1 Planctomycetota bacterium | reverse complement strand
GTTTCGGGTTGCCAAGCAACGCTTGAGCGATACCGAACCTCTGTCGCATGCCACCGGAGTAGCCGGACAGGTTCTTGCGGCGATGATCCCAGAGATTCACGCGGTGCAAGAGCGCCGAGACGAGTTCTTTCCGCCGACCGCGGTGATTGATTCCCTTCAGAATCGCAAGGTGGTGCAGCATCCGCTCGGCGGAGGTTTTGGGATAGACGCCGAATTCCTGAGGCAGGTAACCCAACACTTTTCGCAGCTCATGAGGCTGCTTCAAAATGTCGATTTCACCGAGCTTAGCACTGCCTTCGTCCGCATCCTGCAACGTCGCGAGTATCCGCATGAAGGTGGACTTGCCAGCGCCGTTGGGGCCTAGCAGTCCATACATCCCAGTGGGAATGGTGAGTGAAATACCCTTGAGCGCGCGAACGCCATTGGGGTAGGTCTTGGAGAGGTTTTCAACGTGCAGGTCCAAACCGAATTCCTTATCGTTGCCGTCAAAAGAACGAGTCAGCCTCCCTTCGGATCGATTCGACGAAGCTTGGCTCAAGGGCGCGAAATTCTAGCGACCGTTCAACTCGAGCGCTTATGCCCCGAAGCCGTCGTTTCAGGGTGCCTGGTATCCTAACGTTCGACGAGATCGCTGTCTGGGTGACCAAACCACCGCCGATTTTCAATCCAGATCGCCGCACCGCTTGACCTGGCACGCTAAGATCGTGCAGCGTTTTGATTGCGCGTGTCATTCTTGCCCCACCGACTCCATCGAATGTCCAAGAGCACCGACGTCAGCCATTGGATCGATCAGGTCAAGGTCGGAAACTCGATCGCCGCGAACCAACTCTGGCAGCACTATTTCGAACGGCTCGTGCGGGCCGTGCGGGGCAGACTTTACGGGCTCAATCGCGCCGTTTCGGATGAAGAGGACATCGCGTTGGCGGTCTTCAACAGCTTCTATGACGCGGCCGAACGAGGAAGGTTTCCGGACCTCCGCGACAGGGACGATCTTTGGCAATTGTTGCTCACGATGGCGGCTCGAAAGGTGATCGACAAACGCCGGCGAGACGGACGAGACCGACGCGGCGGCGGAGTTCGAATCACGTCGATCGAGCGTGGTAACGATGGAGCGATGATCGCCGACGCGATCGGTGACGAACCCTCGCCAGAAATGGTCCTCATGATGCAGGAATCGGTCGAGCAATTTTTTTCTCACCTGGGTGTCGGGCAGCTTCGAGATTTAGCGGGTGCCAAGTTAGAAGGGCATACGAACGCCGAAATCGCCAAACGCTTTGGTTGCTCCGAGCGGACGATCGAGCGTCGTTTGCACCTGATTCGAGAAAAATGTCAACAAGAATGGTTCGTCGAGCATGAGCATCCGTCACAAGAGACTCCCGATCGCAGCTCTGGAGCGGATTGACGACCGCTGCGCCGAATTCGAACGGCGGCTGCAAGCCCAAGAATCGTTGCCGATCGAATCCTGTCTTGGCGAGGACCTCGAAACGGCGGAACGAGAGGTCTTGCTGGCGGAACTCGTTGCGCTTGAAGTCGATTATCGCCGCCGGCGAGGTGAGTCACCGGATCAGAGCGAGTACTTGGAGCGATTCCCGGAGCACCGTGAGCCGATCCTCGCCGCCTTTCACGAGAATCAAACGCATCCTTCGCGAGGATTCGAGCCTCCAACGGTTGAACGACTCGGCGAGTTGTTTCCATCGCTCAACATCCTCGAATTGATAGGCGCCGGCGGAATGGGCGCCGTCTACAAGGCTCGCCAAGAAGGACTTGACCGAGTCGTCGCGATCAAGATCCTTCCCGAGGAATTTGCGCACGACGTGAAGTTCGCACTGCGTTTTACGCGTGAGGCCCGTACGCTGGCCAAACTGAACCATCCGAACATTGTTTCTGTTTACGAGTTCGGAAATGTCGACGAGACGTATTATTTCCTGATGGAGTACGTGGAGGGGTCCTCCCTTCGCGAAGTGACGAGTCATCAGCAGCTTGATCCTGCTCAATCGTTGGAAATCGTTCCGCACCTTTGTGACGCGCTGCAGTACGCGCACGACAAAGGCGTGGTTCACCGCGATATCAAGCCCGAGAACATCCTGCTCCGGGTCGATGGCACGGTGAAGATCGCGGATTTCGGCCTTTCACGAATCCTTGACGAAAGCCAACCGTTCGCACTGACGGCGACTCACCAAGTGATGGGGACGCCGCGCTACATGGCTCCCGAACAACTCGAGGGCGCTAAGGGCGTGGATCATCGAGCCGACATCTACTCGCTCGGTGTGGTGATCTACGAAATGCTGACCGGTGAACTCCCGATTGGGCGATTCGCCGCACCGTCAAAGCGTGCGCGGATCGATGTCCGCCTCGACGAAGTCGTTCTTCGTACCCTCGAAAAGGAGCCGCAACTTCGCTACCAGCGGGCCAGCGAAATCAAGTCCGACGTGCAGACCATTGCCTCCACCGATGCGCCCCAACCGGCGGTGACGGAACCCGTTCGGATCGTGGATCGCGTCGCCCCGTCACCGACAGCCAGCCTTCACGAGCAAGACTTGGCCGGACGTCTCTTGCTAACTCGCCGCGAGCTGATGTCACGCGTGGCAAACTCGATGAAGCCGCTGTTTCGAGGCCAGCTGCTGCAGATCGTTTTTGGGCTGCTGATCATCGTGATCGGTGCGCAATGCTGGGCGCAAAACATCCAAGTGCCACACCGACTGGTTTGCGGAATCATCACCCACGTGTACGGCATCCTCATGATTGCCCAGGCCGCAAACGTCTGCACGCGAATCTCGCGATTGGACTACACCCAAAGCATCGATGAAATTCGCGACAAGCTTGAAAGCGTTCGTTCGGGCTACCTCCGCGCCGGAGTCTTGGTCGGGTTCGTTTGGTGGCTGATGTGGATTCCGCTCGCCGTCGCGATCGGCTTTGACGCCGTGATGTATCCAGGATGCCTCTACGTGTCCCTCGTGATTGGTGTGATCGGAATGTTGGGATCGGTCCTGCTGTACTACAGAGCGCTGACATCCGATCAGGCCACCGCAGACAAGTGGACCCGCCAGTTTTCAGGTTCCAGCCTGAATAGTGCTTCTTTGCTGCTCGACGAGATCGAGCAAGCCGGCATTCAGTAGACCCGTTTGCCGCCGCCGACGCGGACCGACAATCCTTCATTCGTCGCTGCGCCGTTTACGGCGATCCCATTTCACGATCCCCGTTTCCGACCCCGTGCACCGAAGGTGCGCGCCTTTACTTCAATCGCTCAACAGAGTTTTTGCCATGTCGACGCCTGTCCCTGAAAAGACGCATGCAACACCGAATCCGGAGGGGCCAAACGCTGTCGCTGAATGTACGAGGGGCATTGGTCGCAGACACGATCTTGATGCGCTTCGTGCGATCGCGATGTTGCTCGGGATCGTGTTGCATGCCGCGCTTTCGTTCGCACCGATTCCGTGGGCCGTCAGCGACTCAAGACAACACCCGTTTTTCGAAGTTCTGTTTGCATTCATCCATGGATTCCGGATGCCGCTTTTCTTCTTGATCAGCGGTTTTTTCACCGCGATGTTGTGGCGGCAGCGAGGAGTTGTCGCTTTGATTCAACACCGCGCAAAGAGGATCGCGTTGCCGCTATTGATTGGTTGCTTTTCGATCGTCCCGGCTATGTGGGCTGTCACGATTTACGTGAGCCGGCCAAGCGAAGGTGGCGCGGCGTCCGAGGGCGACGTTTCGGCGGCGGTGATCGCCGGTGATTCGCAAACGCTTGAACGACTACTTCGAAACCCGCAAGTCGACCTCAACGAACTGCAACCGAGTTCCGGTGCGTCGGCGCTAAGCACGGCGGTGTTTCTGGGTCGGACCGAGATGGTCGAGCAGCTGGTCCAAGCCGGCGCGGACGTGAATCAACGGAACCGTGATAACGCGATGCCGCTACACGTTGCCGCGTTCATGGGGCGAGCCGAAGCGGCGACGATCCTGATTCACGCGAAGGCCGACACCGCGGCGCTCGATGGAACAGGCCGAAGCGTCCCCGAAATACTCCAAACTGACGTCGCGACAACCCGTTTCGTCGCGGGACAATTCGGGCTTCAAATCGACGAAGAGACTTTACGAGCCGGTCGCGGTGAGATCGCTCGGCAACTGGGAGAGGGTGGCTTTGAGGGCTCGAAGATCGCGGAATCGGCGGGGCTCGAAGGACTGATGCTGATGTTGTTTCACGTTCCCGTCTTCATGCACCTTTGGTTCCTGTGGTTTCTG
>JBCBLJ010000184.1:0-11717 GCA_038520195.1 Planctomycetota bacterium | reverse complement strand
TTTCGTCGGATCCAGGGTTGAACGCTGGAGTTTTGCCATCTTCATCGAAACCGGCGGCATTTTGGATAGAAACGTGGCACAGCAGATCGGTTGTCCGCAGTCGCCATAGTCGGCCAACAACTTCGCTTCGTCTCGCACTCCGATCTGTCTCATTTCGATCCGAGTCTGGAATTCGCGGGCGAGGTCCCGGACTAACTGTCGAAAATCGACTCTTCCTTCGGCGACGTAGTAGACAATCACACGCTCGCCCCCCAATAGCCGTTCGACCTCGACCAGATCCATTTTGAGCCGCAACGCATCGACGCACCGCTGGCAGATCGCCAAGTCCTCCTCTTGGCCGCTTTGGAGGTGCTCCAATTGACGCGAGTCGTCCTCGCTGCGAGGACGAAGAATCTTGCCCGCGGTCGGCTCGGACATCGCGTCCATCGCGGCCGGCGTCGCCTCGCATAAAACGGTTGCAAACTCGGTGCCGCGATCCGACCTGACGATCACGTCATCCCCGTAGCGGTAAGGCCGATCGCAGGTCATCACACCGAGGATTCTCATCGAACCATGGCGGACGACGTACTCAAGACGCCGTGGCTCATTCGTTTGACCGCTCGCGGAATCCGCCAACCCTATTCCTCCTCGGACGCCTTTCCGTCTTCCGTCTCGCTACCTTCGGATTCGCCGTCTTCCGATTCGCTGCCTTCCGATTCGCTGTCCGACGAATCCTCCGCTTCGTCGGAGTCTTCTTGCTCCGTTTCGACAGAAGTTGCCTGAGTCAGAGTCCAGGTTTGGCCGGCGGTCAGGATGCCATTTTTGCGTGTGCCAACCAAGAGTTTGCCGGGCCCGGAGAAGCACAGCGCCCAAACGCCACTCTCCGCACCGATGGTCGTCAGGTTCCCACCTGACGCGAAATGAATGCGGCCACCGATTTCCGACGCAGCGATTTCGCCCGACTCGGAAACCGCGATCCGCGTGATCCAATCCGTTCCGGTCGCGATCGACTCCGCCTTCGCGTCCGGTTTCGCGTCGGCCTGATAGAGTTTGCGATCACCCGAGCCAACGAACACGCGCTTTGAATCCGAAGCGTAGGCCACGCACCACGCCGTCTCTTCACCGACGCTGATCGTCCCGACCGACTCTAACTCGGGCCACTTGAGCAAATGCACTTTCCCACTGCCATCGCTCGCGGCGACCTGCGTCCCATCGGGGGAGAAGGCGAGACATGTCACCGAAGCGCCGCCCAATTCCACCGTCTTTGCGACCTTCCCCTCCTGAAGGCTCCACTTGAAGACCTTTCCGGACTCGTTGCCCGCGACAAGAAACTGATCATCCGGTGAAACGCACAAGGATTGGCACCAACGTTCGAACGCGGCCTCATGCGTCTTGGGTTCCTTCGATGCGACGTCGTAAACAATGAGATTCCCGCGGTAGTCTGAACTCGCGATCCGCTTTTTGTCAGAGGTGGTCGCAACGGTCCACACCGCCGCGGGGTGCTCGTACAGGGTTTCGAATTCATTCACCTTGTCGGCCACGACGCGCGAAACCGCGCCCGGGCGAAGCAACAATCCAGTTGCCGTTCCCACCACGAATCCACCTTCGCACGGCGCGATCGACGTGACCCAGACCGATTCCGAGTCAACGTTGCTCTTTTCTTCGTGATGATCCGCTCGCGAATTGGTCGGCAGCAACATGACGGCCGCCGCAAGAGCCGAAAGGAGACGCAGTTTCATGGTCGACAAGAAGAAAGGGGGGAGGGAGTGGGTGGAGATTCTGAATTGTAACGCGTTTCGCAAAGGTCTTCATGACCGCCGCCCGTTTCGAGCCTACTCGTCGGTCACGCAACCTTCGCTCGCCGTTTTGACGGTCTTGATGTACTTGTAGAGAGTCCCACGCGTCGCCTTCAGCGGTGGTGCCGACCAGGCTTCGCGACGGACGGCCATCTCATCGTCACTGACCTCGACATCCAGCGAATTGGTTTCCGCGTCGATGGTGACGACGTCTCCGTCGCGCAGCAATCCGAGCGGGCCACCCAGCTGCGCTTCCGGCGTCACGTGCCCGACGATGAAGCCATGGCTGCCGCCGCTGAAGCGACCGTCCGTAATCATGGCGACGTCCGCGCCGAGCCCGGCGCCCATGATCGCGCTAGTCGGAGTCAACATTTCGGGCATCCCCGGTCCGCCTTGGGGGCCTTCGTACCGGATCACAACGACATCGCCTCTTTGAATCTTTTTCTCTTCTAACGCCGCCAGCATTTCCTCTTCGCTATCGAAGCACCGAGCGGGCCCCGAAAAACGCAATCCCTCCTTACCCGTGATCTTGGCGACGGCCCCTTCGGTCGCAAGCGTCCCGCGCAAGATGCGGATGTGCCCGCTCTCTTTGATGGGCGCTTCGACGGTCGAAACGATTGTTTGACCCTCTTTCAGACCCGGAAGGTCAGCCACGTTCTCCGCCAACGTCTTTCCCGTCACCGTCAGACAGGAGCCATCCATCAGTCCCTTTTCGAGCAAGTACTTCATGACCGCCGGTGTTCCACCGATTGAATGTAGGTCCTCCTGGACGAACTTTCCGCTCGGCTTGAGATCAGCCAGGTACGGCACACGATCGCTTACCGACTGAAAATCATCGATCGTCAGAGGCACGTCCACACTTCTCGCCATCGCGATCAGGTGCAACACCGCGTTGGTGCTGCCGCCCAGGGCCATCACCGTCACCATAGCGTTCTCAAATGCCGCGCGGGTCATGATATCGCGGGGCTTGATGTCAAGTTTGAGTAGCTCAAGGATCGCCTCTCCCGCTCGCCGACACTCTGCCTTTTTGTCGACGTCTTCGGCGGGAACACTCGCCGAATAGGGGAGCGACATGCCAAGCGCTTCGATGGCCGTCGCCATGGTGTTCGCCGTGTACATGCCGCCGCAAGCGCCGGCGCCCGGGCAGCTCTTCTCGACAATTTCCTGACGCTCTTCATCGCTGATCTGGCCGGCGATGAATTGTCCGTAGCATTGGAACGCATTGACGATATCCAATTTCTCGCCATTGCGAAAACCGGGCTTGATGGTGCCTCCGTAAACCATGATCGCGGGACGGTTGAGCCGTCCCATCGCGATGACACACCCCGGCATGTTCTTGTCGCAACCCGGCAATGCGATCAGTCCGTCATACCATTGAGCCCCCATGATCGTTTCAATCGAATCGGCGATGAGGTCACGGCTTTGCAGCGAGAAACTCATCCCGTCGGTGCCCATCGAGATGCCGTCACTGACACCGATGGTGTTGAAGCGCATGCCCACCAAGCCCGCCGCTTCGACGCCCGCCTTGACCTCGGTGGCAAGTTCCAACAAATGCATGTTGCAGCTATTGCCCTCGTACCACACGCTGGCGATTCCGACCTGAGCCTTATCCATGTCTTCGCGACTCATGCCGGTGGCGTACAGCATCGCCTGGGAAGCACCCTGACTCTTCGGTTGGGTGATCTTACTCGAGTATCGATTGAGTTTTGTCATGGAAGCTTTCGCGGATGTTGTGCCTTGCCCGTTAGGGGATCACGCGTGCGATTCGCGTTGATTGTCCTGAAGTATTATCATCATGCAGCGCGGCCCGACAATCGGGCGTTCGCGCGCCGCTCCCAACTCCCAATCGGAGATCCACATGCGATTGATCGTGTTTTCGACGTTTGTCTTCGTGATGATGACCAGTGGAATCTCGCTCCGGACGGCCGTCGCGAAAGAGCCAACCGACATCGAACTGTTCGACGGGAAAACGCTGAAAGGATGGAACGGCGATGAAAAGTGGTTTCGCGTCGAAGACGGTGTGATCATTGCCGGAAGCGCGACCGAACGCATTCCGCACAACCAGTTTCTCTGCACAAACGATGTCTTTTCCGACTTTGAGCTGTCCGTGGAAGCGAAGTTGGTCGGAAAAGGAAACAACGCGGGCGTTCAATTTCGTACCAAGCGAATTCCGAATGACACTGAAGTGATTGGCTATCAAGCGGACATCGGTTTTGTTGGCAATGGCACTTGCTGGGGTGCCCTCTACGATGAATCGCGTCGCCGAAAATTCCTCGCCGAGTCGCCCGAAAAGGCAATGAAGGCGGTGAAACGTGGAGACTGGAACACGTTGAAGGTGATCGCAAGGGGAGACCACATTCAAATCTATCTGAACGGCGTCAAAACCGTTGACTACACCGAGACCGAAAAAGGTATCGAACGTGAAGGCGTCATTGCCCTGCAGGTTCACAGCGGTCCGCCGTTGGAAGTCCACTACCGAAACCTCCGGTTCCGCAAGCTTTGAATCCGCTCGGGCAGACGAGTTCTCGCGAAAGGCACCGATGTGGCGATTGACTTTGTTTACTTCGATCTCGGCAACATTCTCGTCCGCTTCGACGTCGAGATCGCGATCTCGAACGTCGCACGCGTTGTTGGCGTCAGCGAAGGTGCGGTTCGAAGTTCGGTGTATGACAGCGGTCTACAAGACGACTACGAATGTGGAAGGATGAACGGAAGCTCTTACGCGGAAACGGTGCGTGAGAGACTGGGCGTTTCCGCTGGCGCGTTCGCCGCGCCGGATTTCCTGGAAGCCATCAGCGACATGTTCACCCCGATCGACGGAATGGTGGAACTGGTGCGATCGGTCCACCGCAGTGTCGGTCGAGTCGGCTTGCTCTCGAACACCTGCGAAGCACACTGGGAGTGGATTCGCCGTCAGTCATGGCAGATCGGAAGTCTGCCCTTCGAGTCGCTCATCATGAGCTACCAGGTTGGCGCGATGAAACCCGATCAGGCTATCTACAGCGCCGCCGAGCAGGCGTCGGGCGTTCCCACCGAGCGAATGCTGTTTCTCGATGACAAACCCGAGAACATCGCCGCAGCGCGGGAACGTGGATGGCAAGCGGAACAGTGCTTCGGTGGGTCGGAAGCTCAAAGTGTGATTGGGGAAATGGTCCCGTGAGCAAAGAGGTCTCGGAGTCTTTTCCCGCAGCACTCATCGGCCGCCTGTCGTTCTTTCGATCGCTAACGCGCTCCGCTCGCAACTCACACAGATTGAATCGAGCCGAGTCCCTTCTGCGGAGGGGATGCTCTCGGTTTTCCGTTACGGACCGGTATCGAAACGGAGAATTTAGCGGTCGCGGGCCGGATGTTCTCCCGTCAAGCTGCGGCGTCGAGGCACGACTTGGCGACGAGTTTTCAGCTGGTAGAGCGGCTAATCCATCGGATCACCACCCGAACTGGCAAAAAAGTGGGTGTTTCACGCCGGACAGGCAAGTTGGCGGATCGAAAAGAAGCCACTTCTACCGCTATTCTATTGGGTCCATCATGACCGGATCCTTCGCTACGTTTCGCCCGGAATGGCCTGAGCACGGGTGAACGATCCTAATGGCGTTGGCCGAGCGTTTGGCCGACGGTCGATGGTGGGAAGATGGGACAACGGTGGTTCCCATCGGATTTCGCCAATAATAACGGGTGAGATCCGGCATCCCTCACTGTTTGTAGCGTTGGCTAGCACGTGGATTTTGAGGAATTCTTTGGCGACGAAGGGCCCCCGCGGGATGACTACGTGTCGATCCTGGAGCATTGGGCGAACTGTCGAGCCGATCAAGTTTCGTTTTGCTTCACCGATGTCGAGTCGGTTGAGCTGTGTTACACGTTTGCGCAGTTGTGGGAAGAAGTCCGCGCTCTGGCGGGCTATCTGCAGGGCAAGTGCCGCATCCGGCCGGGTGACCGGGTGCTGTTGCTGTATCCACCCTGCATCGACTTCATCACCGGTTTTTTCGCTTGCCATGCGATCGGGGCGATCGCCGTACCCGCTTTTCCTCCGCGCTCCAACCGCAAAGCATCCCGCATTCGATCGATCGTCGTTGACGCCGACGCTAAATGGGCTCTCACAACCGGGCAAATCGCGGAGCGGCTGACCGGTAAAACATGGCACGAAGACTTGGTCGGTGTGCAGATCCTTGGTACCGACGATCCCGCGTGTCGCGACCCGGCCCGATATCGCAGGCCCACGATTGACTCCGATTCGCTGGCCGTGTTGCAGTACACCTCCGGTTCGACCGGCTCACCCAAAGGTGTGATGCTGACTCAGGGAAACCTGGTCGCCAATGCCGAGTTGATTTGGCACGGATTCGAGCCCCCGAAGCAGCCCATCGGTTTGTCCTGGTTGCCGACCTATCACGACATGGGCCTCGTCGGTGGAATCTTGATGCCGCTCTTCATGGGAGCGACCAACATTCAGATGAGCCCGATGACGTTCCTTCAACGTCCCGTGCGTTGGCTTCAGGCGATCACGAAATACAACGTGAACATCACCGGTGGGCCCAACTTTGCGTATCAGCTTTGCGTCGACAAAATCGATTCACATGAGCTGGAGGGCTTGGACCTCAGCAAACTGGCGATTGCGTTCAACGGCGCCGAACCCATCCGGGCCGCGACGCTCGAAGCCTTCGCGCGTCGGTTCGAGCCGGTCGGGTTCAAGCGATCTGCAAGTCTACCATGTTATGGGATGGCGGAGACGACGTTGATCGTTACCGGAGGCCCGAGTACGAGTCGGCCGGTGATCGAGACGTTTGATCGTTGTGCGCTCGACGAAAAGCAGGTGCAAGTCGGCGATGAAAGCGACTCGGGGTCCACGCGAAAACTGGTCGGCTGCGGCGCGGTCCTGCCAGGAGAAACCGTACTGATCGTCGACCCCGACACACGTGAGCCCGTCGAGGGGGATCGGATCGGCGAAATCTGGGTGCAAAGCCCTTCGGTCGGCGCGGGCTATTACCAGCGGAAAGAGGCAACGGAACAGACCTTCAAAGCCCACACGGCCGACGGACGCGGTCCGTTCCTACGCACCGGTGACTTGGGGTTTTTGTTCAACGGCCAGCTTTATGTGTCCGGCCGACTGAAGGACATGATCATCGTCCGCGGGGTCAACCGATATCCACAGGACATCGAGGAAACCGTGGAGTCCGCGAGTGAGGTCGTGCAGGCCGGTGCGGTCGCCGCATTCGCGATGGACCACGACGGCCGTGAACAACTTGCCGTCGTCGCAGAAACGGTCCGCGTGAGGGACGTCGACTGGGACGCGGAGATCCAAGCCATTCGGCGCTCCGTCACGCAAGAGCACGACCTTCCACCCGACGCGGTCTTTCTCGTTCGAAACAGCAGCGTCCCCAAAACGAGTAGCGGAAAGATTCAGCGGCACGCGTGTCTTCACGCCGTTCGCGATGGCGAATTGAAATTGATCGCCAAGTGGGTTCGGTGGGAGGAAAACAGTCCCGGCGGCTTAACCGGCGGCGGCGTCGCGATGATGCAAGCCGCGTCAGCGAGCAGTCACGAAGCACGCATCACCGACGCCGATGTCAATCCACTGATCGTGGCGGCGATCCAACAACAGGTTCGGAACGTTGCCGGCGAGCGAGCCAACCAGCTGTCGTTGGAAACGAATATTGTGCTTGACTTGGGACTCGACAGCCTCGAACGACTCGAGATCGCACGCAACCTGGAGAAGACTTTCGGAGGACGCTTCCCGGAACAGGTGCTCGACGAGATCGAATCCATCGGACAAATCGCGCTCGCGATCGCGCGGTACCTACCACCCGGCGCTGACGAACGTGCCCAAGCGATGCTGTCCGGTGGCGGCGAGACTTCAAGCCAGGCGTCATTGGATCTAAGACCCATGACGCCACAGGCTCGTGTCGAGCCGGAAAGTTCAGTCGAAGAATTTGCGGAGTATCGTCGGCTCAAAGCGACGATGGCGCAAATGCAAATGACCGGCGTACCGAATCCGTATTTCACGGTCCACGAGTCCGTGGTCGGTGATACCACCGTCGTGAACGGCAAAGAACTGATCAGTTTCGCGAGCTATAACTATCTGGGACTCAGCGGTCATCCAAACGTTTCCGGTGCTGCCGCTGATTCGGTTCACCAATACGGTACCAGCGTCTCGGCGAGTCGGCTTGTTTCCGGCGAAAAACCGATCCACGGCGAGCTCGAGCGAACGCTCGCGGAATGGATCGGAGTCGATGCCGCCATCCTCATGGTGGGAGGGCACGCGACCAACGAAACCACGATCGGGCATCTGGTCGGCGAAGGGGATCTGATCCTGCACGACGCACTCGCTCACAACAGCATCGTCCAGGGCGCCTTGCTCTCCGGGGCCAGGCGGCGCCCGTTCCCGCACAACGATCACGAAGCACTGGATCGCATCCTTGATGAGGTTCGTGCGAACTATCGTCGCGTGCTGATCGTGATCGAAGGCGTCTACAGCATGGACGGCGACTACAGCGACGTCCCCGCGTTCGTCGAAGTCAAGAAACGCCACGGCGCAATGTTGATGGTCGATGAAGCACACAGCTTTGGCACCATGGGTGAATGCGGACGTGGCATGGCCGAGTTTTGGGACGTCGATGCCAGGGACATTGATATTTGGATGGGAACGCTGTCCAAGTCGGCAGCGTCGTGCGGCGGCTACATTGCTGGCAGCAATGCCCTGATTGAGTTGCTCCGCTACACGGCGCCCGGCTTTGTTTTCAGTGTTGGCATGCCCCCGGCTCAAGTTGCCGCCGCCCTCGCGGCCATCGAAACGCTTCGCCACGAACCTGACCGCGTTGAGCGCCTGCGTGAGCGTAGTCAACTGTTCTTAAACCTCTGCAAAGAAGCGGGACTCGATACCGGCGCCAGCGAAGGGACGCCCGTCGTGCCGGTCATTACCGGCAATTCGATGGTCGCGCTACGCCTGTCCAATCGCCTGAAGGCGGACGGCATCAACGTCCAGCCGATCCTCTATCCGGCCGTCGAAGAGTCGTCGGCACGGCTAAGATTCTTTATTACCAGCGAGCACAGCGAACAGCAAATTCGTTACACCGTTGAGAGGACGGCCGTACATCTCGGCGAGTTGGGCTTTTCGACCGCCGCCTCCGCCTAACGACGCGGTTTCTGATTGCCTCGGAGCCGCCCAGCCAATCTTGGTTAGATTCGAACACAGCGATGCGGTTTTGCAGTCTCGAGTCCGTGACATCAGCGAATCTCGCTTAGTCCTACTTCACGAAGAGATTCTTGAGGGCCGTCGCGGCAGCGTCTTGCGAATCCTTGGGGCCACTCGGCTTCAGGTGTTCCGGAAGTTTCCCGGATGGCGTCGCGTCTTCGTCATCCGTCCGCTTCGAATCGCTTATCGGATCGGTGCGTGTCTTTGGCATCGCGGCGGTGTCGGTCTTGTCGCCCGGCTGCGCTAGTTTCGCTTTTGCCTCATCAAGTGTACCGACCGAATTGTCCGAGGCTCCAATTCTGGTCGAATCGTTGTCGGAAGAAGAAGAAACGGTGGACTCGAATAAGGGGTTCCTCCCCGAGTCCGTATCGAGACGTGACGCAAGATCCTCCAACTCCGTCAGCAACTTCCGCGCAACGCCAGATCTCGCCGGCTCGGGAATCTCCTGTCTCGAAAGCGTCGATTGGCCGGCCGGCTTGGGGCGACAGGGATCGTTCGTCTTGCGGTCGCGTATCGAAACGCGAAACGTGTACTTCCCTATTTGCAGCACACTGTGATGCCAGAGTTCCCGTGATTCCTCTGGCGCGAGTTTCTGCCCGTCCACCGCCGTGCCGTTTCGACTCTTGAGATCGCGAACGACAATTCGATCGTCTTGCACTAGGATTGCGCAGTGCCTTCGGCTGATGGTGCGAGTCTCAAACTGGAGGTCGCATGATTCGTGTCGACCGATCACAAACGGCGAAGCGTCAACGGAGTGCCGCTTGCCCTTTCGACTTCCATTTAGATGAAGCAGTTGGATCCTGAACACTCTCGCACCCGTCGTTGAAAGTACGGGTGCAGCCTAATGGGACAAGATGAAGATCCTGCAAGCCTGCGAATCAAGTTGCGTTATCGTTTCACCTCTAAGCTCTTCTCAAGAAGACGCTACCGGTTGGGAACCGATTCGGTGGCGTCATCAAAACCAAGAAATGGTTCCAGCTCGAGCTTCCGATAGCGAACGGAGGTGTGATCTCCTTGCAAGAGGATAGGGCCCGGCAGACTGTCGTTCGATCGCATCCCGCCTCCTGTGCATCCATCCACCAACCGATTGTCGATTACGACTTCACCGTTTAATTCGACCGTCAAATGACGCTCTACCAGCGTGAGAACGTACCGGTTCCATTGACCGCCCTCTCGGCCT
The DNA here is from genome assembly GCA_038520195.1 of Planctomycetota bacterium. Lineage (GTDB taxonomy): Bacteria > Planctomycetota > Planctomycetia > Pirellulales > Pirellulaceae > Stieleria. The sequence continues at coordinate 1,579 of JBCBLJ010000184.1, read as the reverse complement.
GCGTTGCGCGAAGGTGCGATCCGCCCAAAGATCGCACCCGGTCCGGCGATGCCCTGCATCTTGCTGTCGCGATCTACCACTTGCGCTTCGTACATCCCTCGCAAATAGATTCCGCTGTTACCGCCCTTTGGCACGTTGTATTCCAGAGTGAGTCGAAAGTCTCTGAATTCGCGCTCGGTGACCAAGTTGCCATACTCGCCATAGCCGCTGAAATCCGTCTTCGGAGTCTCGTTCACCAGAACCCCCTGTTCGGCTCGCCAACCATTCATTTGGTTGTCCCGCGCCAGACGCCATCCATCAAGGTTCTCGCCATTGAACAGTTTGATCGTGTCGCCAAATCTCGCACGAGTTAGGTCGGGCTTCTTCGGTGGCGGGGGGATGCGATCGCCATCAAGAATCAGCGTTTCCAATTGGGGCTGTTTGGGAAGTGGGCCCTCGACTGCTTCGGTGAGCTGAAACTTCAGCCGTGCTCGATCGACGGAGTCGAACCTAACCCGAAAACCTCCGACGACATAGCGAGTCGCTTTTCCACCGAAAGGCTTCCAACGGACGTTCTTACGTGAGAACTCGAGCTGGCCATCCACCCAAGCCGCATCCCCGACCGCGCGAGCGCTGCCAACGCTCCAAAGAAACCGGACGTCTGGCCGGGCTTCCTTCCCCGACGCATTCGCCTGCGCACTGACTCGCAACCAAACGGGATTGCCATCGGGCAAGGAGAACGCCCATGTCCCCTCGAGATTTGGATCTCTTGCGTCGCATTCGCAAGCCACGCACGAAAGACAAACGATTGCAATGGCGAACTGGATGAACTGTTTCACGACCTTCATGATGTCGAATTCCCAAAAACGGCGAAGTTGCTTTCGCTAGAACACATCTCGCAGCGAAGCCAACGCCAACGGCTCCTTCGTCGCGAACGGTTCTCCGTAGCGTTTCCCAATCAGGTTACCGAAGTAGGCAGCGTCGGTTTCGATTCGATCCAGAAACGTCGGAGGCTCGACCGGCCGCCCGACCACCATCTGGCTGTGGTATGCCCTCAACGAGTCCATTTTGCGATCAAGTGTTTCGCTGATATCGACAATCCAGCTGGGCTGAATCGCAAGTTTGAGGTGCACACAAAAGTAGTAGAACAATCGCTCGGGGTGATATCGTTCACCCGGCATATCGGTCTTGCTAAGCTTGGACCAAAAGCGCGCCGCTTCGACGAGGTCCGTCGCCACAACGTGATCGGGATGAGCGTCGTGGAAGTAGGGCGCGAAAATCCAACGCGGACGCAGCATCCGAAAAAAGCTGGCGATCAACTTGCGAGCTTCCAAGGTGTGTTGCAGCTCTCGATTGACGAGTCCCGCATTTCCCCGCCACGTCACATTCAAGATCTCAGTCGCGCGAAGCGTTTCTTCGCGCCGAATGCTTTCGCTTCCGTGCGGCGTCGGTTCACCCGTCGTCAGGTCAAGGATTCCGACGCGCATTCCCTCAGAGATCATTTTGCAGATCGTTCCGCCCATCCCGATCTCCGCATCGTCGGGGTGCGGTGCGACCACCAGAAAATCGAGTGGCTCAATCTCACCGATTGCTGCCGGCC
>JBCBLJ010000689.1:0-4520 GCA_038520195.1 Planctomycetota bacterium | reverse complement strand
GCCGAGTCACGCGGTCAAGCCGGCGAAGCGCTCGGGCACTTCGGAATGGCACTGACCAGTAGCTACAACTATCTGTTCGCGCCCGACCTGGACGAGAATCGCAACCTTTACGACCCACAGTTCCGCGCGACGTGCGACGTCTACAACGAGTCGCTTGAAGACATGCTCCGGTTGCTGTGCAAGGACCACAAGATTCGCCCCGGCCAAACCTATCACGTGGAGACAGCGGACGGGGAATTCGAGGTCGAGACACGATTGCGAGGGAACTGGAACCCGGATGAATTCGATCACTACGAGTTCGTTAGCGACTACAAGATTCAAACGCTGCGTGCCCGTCACACCACGTTCGGGCTTGGCGTTCCGTTGATCGCGGTCCGCAAGAAGGGCGATCTCGATTCGGATTCACGAGAGAAACACTATCCCGATGGACTGAGCTACGCGGTCACCGCGTTGATTCGTTGTGACAGCAAGAAACATGGTGAAGGACAGGACTACAACCGCTGCATCCTTGAGTTTTTTGACCCGCTTTCGGTGAACGAAGTCCGCATCGCGAACCATTGGGTGCCGCTCGAAACCGACCTGACAACGCCGTTGGCGTACTACCTGGATAAGCCTCAGTTTCGTACGCGGAACATCGAAAACGCGAGCCTGTTTCGCCCCGGTAGCGTCGAACAAACACGTGGGCTCTACATGCTCGAGCCCTACGATCCCGACCGGATTCCGGTACTGATGGTCCACGGTCTTTGGTCCAGTCCGCGGACCTGGATGGACATGTTCAACGATCTGCGGAGCTTTCCCGAGTTGCGTGAACGCTATCAGTTTTGGTTCTACCTGTATCCCTCTGGACAGCCTTTCTGGATCAGTGCGACGCAGCTCCGCGAAGACCTACGTGACATCCGCGACCGATTCGATCCGGGACACCGTGACGCGAAGATGGACCAAATGGTTCTCGTCGGTCACAGCATGGGAGGATTGATCAGTCGGCTGCAAACCATCGACAGCGGCGACGACTTTTGGCGAATCGTGAGTGATCAGCCTTCGCAACGGCTGAAGGGCGATTCGGAACAACGGAACCGACTCGTCAGCACACTGTTCTTCAAGCCCAACCAGTCGATCCAACGCGTCGTGACGATCGGCACACCACACCGTGGCAGCGAATTCGCCAACGATTTGACACGTTGGCTCGCGCGAAAGCTGATCAAGCTTCCATCGATGACGGTCTCGACGACGGAAAACCTCGTCCGCAGCAATCCGGATCTCTTCCGCGACACGGACCTGTTGACGATGTCCACCTCGGTCGACTCTCTCGCGCCCGATTCACCGATTTTCCCGGTGATGCTGCGCGCCCAGTACGCCCCGGAAGTCCGCTTTCACAACATTGTCGGTGTCCTGGAGAACCCCAACGTGATTCAAAAGAAGGTGGGCCGAGGTGATGGTGTCGTGGCCTACGAGAGCGCCACGATGCCTGACACCGAAAGCGAATTGATCGTCGACGCCGAACACACGGTCATCCACACGACTGGCCAAGCGATCTTCGAAGTCCGGCGGATCTTGCTGGAGCACCTTGCCGAGATCGACGCCAAAGACCGTTACACGTCGACCGATCCGCCGACCCGGATCACCGTCGCAGGCTTCCAGGAACAGCCCGAGACGGCAACGCTCGAAGACACAATGCCTCTATCCTTGCGATAACCGGCTAGGATCGTTGGTTCGATCGTTCACGAGCGTCGAGTGTTCGTGCTCAATGAGGAAGGTGAACGCTCGCGTGTTACAATACCGCCGCTTACCCCAAAGGCGGAATCCTCATGCGATCATTGCTTTTGACCGCGCTGGTCACCGTGATGTGCCAACCAGACTCGGTTGCCGGTGAACGTCGGACAACACGTTTCGGCATCTATGAAGACTGTCCGGTGCTTCAAAACGAATCCACACGCGTTGTGCTTTGCCCACAAGTAGGTGGACGTGTGCTGGCGTATGAATTGGACGGCGTCAATTCGTTGTTCGTCTCACCGTTCGAACTTGCGGGTGAAGAGGCGGACCGCTGGAAAGGCAAGCCGTCGGCGGGCCGATTCGACATCGGCCCCGAACGCATCGCGCCGAAGCGAGAATCGTTTCGTGGAAAGTGGACGACACAGTTTACCGGGGCGAATTCCGTCCGGTTGATTGGGCCTCGCGAGAAGGCGACGGGAGTTCAGCTGACGCGAGACTTCAAACTCGACTCGGACTCATCGAGACTGTTTTGCACCCAGACGATCGAAAACATCTCGGACCGCGCCGTCCAATACTGCCACTGGAGCCGGACGTTTGGCAACCAGGCGGGCATCGTTCTGATCCCTCTTGAAGGATTCCCCCGATTCAAGAATCGCTACGTGCGATTCGATGGCGGCGGAATCACGTTGGCGCCCGAGGACGATAATATTCGCATTCGCGAAGGATTCCTGGAGATCATCGGGCCGCCGTCCTCACCCAAACTTGGAATGGATAGCTACGCGGGTTGGTTTGCGCACCAACAGCCGTCCGGCCTACTGTTTATCAAGCAGTTTCCGACGTATCCGGATCGGCACTACTGTGAGGGAGCGGCAATCACAATCTCGACATGGACACCCAAAGATGGCTGGACGTGTGAGTTGGAACCGATCGGTCCGGCTGAAACGCTACGACCCGGTGAGTCGTCGTCGTTCACGGAAGTCTGGACATTGCACAAGAATCCTTGGCCAGGCGACGACGACTTTGACCTCGATCGTCTCCGGAGAATCCACGATGCGTTGCCCGAAACCGAGTTCGAAGGTCCGCAGAACTAGCGAGACGCGATGGGAGAATCCTCACGTCGCTTCTTCGGTTTCCGCTTCATCAAGCCCGCCGAGCGCGGCTTCACCTCCGATGGCCTGCGCGAGCCGACCGAGCATGGCGAAGTAAAGGAAGATGACCGCAATCGTGAGGGCGACCCCGAAGGCGATTGTCGCGGGGGTGTAACTGATGAACAGAAAGTACGACATGAGCAGTCCGAACGTCATGCCTGATGAAAAGTAAAACGTCCCCCAGTCTTCCTGGCACCGCGTCACGCTCTTGGTGACATCGGCAGAAAACAGACCGGTGACACTCTGCAAGTCCATCATGCTGAGCAGCAAGAAAGGGAACAGCGTGTAAACGCCAAGCATCACGAGGGCGATCGAAATCGCGGGAGTCCCTTGAAGGATTCGCGAAAGAGCAAAGGTCGGGCCGACGGCGACAGCGGTCGCGACCAACACCATTCCCAATGAATCCGACCAGGAGTTTGGGTCCACGCCGGGCCAGTCTTCGACGGTTTCGTGATCGTTGGCGACGCTTTGCAGGATCGCGAACCCACAACTGACGGTGAGCACTGTTCCAATGATTGCCAGAGGGATCATTCCGATGGTGAAGATGGGCTGCCAAGCGATGATCGCGGCGGGCACCGCGAGTAAGGTGCAAAGCAGTCCGAAATAGAAGATTACGCCCAGATCGAGGAAGATGCCAAACACTGAAAGCAGCCAACCCTTGACGTTGGGAACCTCGTAGGGCGGCTTGATCTTCCGTTCGTCGTCGGGCTCTGCCGCTTTCTGCAGCAGCTCTTCGGCACTTTTCTTGAAAGGGTCTGGTCGCCGATTGTCCTCCGCTTCGGACAACTGAAACGTGGCGGCCTCCGGTTGATTCTTTGGTTTGGATCGTTTGCGTGGCGGTTTGGGGACGCGCACCTCACCGTGGCAATCGGAACAGCGAATCGTGCCTCCCGATTGATGTGGCTTCGCATAGAGGATGCTCTCACAGATCGGACACTTCACGCGAAACGATTCCTGGGACTCCGGTTCGCCGAGATAGTCTGGTCCCGGCGGCGATGGATTGGACATCGCCGGTGTCGATTGGGGCTGACCTCCCATATCCATGGACGGAAGATTTGCGAACAGGTTGTCGTCCGCTCGCGACGACTCGACCCCCGGAAAGCCCGGAGTGTCCGAAAAGTCTGGAGGTGGACTTGTGGATTGGCCGGGAGAGTCGCCCGGCATCAATTCAAGGTCGTCGGTCAACTCGACGTCATCGATCAGTTCGACATCGTCGTCCAGCTTCAGCGGTGGCAGGGGCTCCGCCGGTGAGATCGGTGCCGTTGAAATCGGATTCGGGATCGCGTTCGTACCCGCAGTCGACGTCTCCTCGTCGAGCGAAAGCCAGTCTTCATCTTCACTCGTCGCCCCCGCCCCAGCGCCGACTGACATCGGCGCGATGAATTGTTGCAAGCAGCTTGGACACTGCAACCGTTGGCCGCCCTGATTGGGACCGACCGAGACGGCGGAGTTGCATTTTGGACATCGGACGATCTGCGACATCTTGGACCGCGTCAAAGAGTGACAATGCGAAAGGGTTTTGACGATGAAGATCCGAGCAAGCCGAGTGAGTTCATCCCCGCTGTGAACGGCGAACCCGGCGAGCCTGACCCGATTCCATTATTCCTGCCCGAGCACCGCGATCCGCTGGCTCCGAGTCGCGCCAGGCATTGGAACGCGGTG
>JBCBLJ010000462.1:0-6681 GCA_038520195.1 Planctomycetota bacterium | reverse complement strand
GGTCGGCTACACTGTTGTTTTTGTCTTGCGGAATGGAACTCAATACCGGGGTAAGCAAGATTGGACGATACGAACAACACCGAGCAAACCAGTTCACAATCCGAGGTGCTCGCGTCGCATTTCAGCCTAGGCACTGTCCCTTAAATGGTTCGAAGCATTCTCCGGATTGCAGCTAGCTTCACAAAAGCCAAGTACGACGCAAGCACCTCGGATTGTGAACTGGTTTGCTCGGTGTTGTTCGTATCGTCCAATCTTGCTTACCCCGGTATTGAGTTCCATTCCGCAAGACAAAAACAACAGTGTAGCCGACCGCCCGTGCCCAAAAACATCGAGCAGACTCCTGTACTGAGAATTGCCGCTGGACTGCAAACCGATACCGAGGTTTCGTGCGGCTTCAACTGCTTGTTTCTCAGCTTTCGGCGCGGCTTTAGGTTGCCGACGGCTCAATCAGTTCCTTGGCGACGTCGCAAAGTCTGCTCGCTTCGGCCGCCGATTCGGCCTCCGCGATGAAGCGAACGATGGGTTCGGTGTTGCTGCCGCGTACGAGGAGCCATTTGTCTGGCCATGCAAGTCGTAACCCGTCTCCGTCGTCGATGTCGGCTTCGGGATGAGCCTCGCGAAGCTTAGTGAACAGATCGGGAAGTGCTTCGGTGGAGATGCCCGCTTTCTCTTTATGGATTGCCAGTTGGGGCAAGGCATCGGTGAGTTGAGCGAGCGACTTGCCCGTGGACGTCATTAGATCGAGGACCTGCGCCATGCCGACGAAGCTGTCACGAACATAACCAACACGCGGGTCGATCGGGCCCCCGTTTCCTTCACCGCCGTACGTCGCGCCTTCGGCGATCATCTTGTCGGCGACGTTTGCCTCGCCGACGGCACTACGAAACGCGGTGACGCCGGCCGAGGCGGCGAGTCGTTCGCTCATCCCGCTCGTGGCACCGTTGATCACAATCGGGCCCTTGGTGGCGTCTTGGCTCAGAGCGTGCTGGACGCAAAGCGCCAGCGTGAACTCTTCGCCGACGTAGCGGCCGTCCGCGTCGATCAGGGCTAATCGATCGGCGTCAGGATCTTGGCAAAAGCCGACGGCGGCACCCGCGTCGCGGATTTTCTGGGCGACCCCGGAAAGATTTTCAGCGGTTGGTTCGGGGACGTGCGCGAATTGACCATCCGGGGTGTCTCCGACGGCAACGACGTCGCACCCGAGCGCTTTGAGTAGACGAACGCCCAGCAGTGAACCGGCCCCGTGATTGCTGTCGATCAATACTCGGTGTTTCGCGTTTCGAATCGCATCGACATTCACGGTCCCAAGCACGGCGTCGAGGTGCGCGGCGTGTGGATCGGGTTCGCGGTGTACGTCGCCGATCGCGTCGAACGGGCACCAGGCGGCCGTGCCGCCGAGGTAGGCGTCGCGGATCTTCACACCAGCGACCTTCTCGAGGACGCGACCATCGGCGCCGAACAGCTTGATCCCGTTATACGGAGGCGGATTGTGGCTGGCGGAGATCTGGACGGCTCCGGCCGCACCGAGTGTTTTCACAAGGACGCCAATGGTGGGCGTGGCGGCGACATCCGCGTCAACGACTTCGCGCCCACAAGCCCGTAGCGAGGAAACGATGGTGTCTCGGAGCATCGGTCCGCTGCTTCTGCCGTCGCGTCCCACGATCACCTTGCCGTCGCCGAGTTGTCCCGCGAATGCCGCGACAAAGCTGGATGCGACCACAGGCGTTAACGTCTCACCGACGATGCCGCGCAGCCCACTCACGCTGATGATCAACTTACTCATGCCGGCTCTCATCTCCTGGCTGTAATTCGCGTCGGACCCGTCGTTGCGGAAAGAAACTGTGAACAAATAGAATCTGCAACATCGATCGGCTCAAGAAGCCCTCTCCTCCCACTCCGGCTGAACTCACTTAAAGGCCCACCGTTGATGAACGCTACCGATGCACTCGCCTCCGTGAAAGATGCCGCGGCGTCCGGGAAACTCAGCGCCACGGCGGTCGAAAACATCGAATGCTGGTTGACCGAAGACCGCTACTCGGAGTACCGCGATGAGGTCGCGTCGCACGTCGCGGAGGAAAACTGGCAGAAGTTGGACGACGTTTTTTGGACCATCATCCCGTTCGGAACGGGAGGCCGTCGCGGCCGAATGTATCCCGTCGGGTCGAATGCGATCAACGACCGAACGATTGGCGAAAGCGCGCAGGGTCTGGCGGACTACGTCGTCGACTTTCACAAGGGCCAAAAGGCACTGTCATGCGTGATCGCCTACGACACGCGTCACAAGTCGCGTCACTTTGCGGAATTGTGCGCCGGGATCATGGTCGCTGCGGGATTCAAGGTCTACTTCCTCGATGATTACCGAGCGACTCCGCAACTGTCTTACGCGGTGCGGCTCAAGCAATGCGACTGCGGGATCATGGTGACGGCGAGTCATAACCCGCCGAGCGACAATGCGGTCAAGGTCTATTGGTCGAGTGGTGCTCAGGTTTTGCCGCCGCATGATAAAGCGATCATCGATCGGGTGATGAACTGCGGCGAAATCCGAGTGACACCGTTCGACGACGCGCTCGCCGCAGGGAACGTCGAGTTCATCACCGACGAAGTCGATCAGGCATTCCTCGAAGTGACCGGCGCACAGGCGTTTGCGGGGCCTCGCGATGTCAAGATTCTCTACACGCCACTACACGGCGTGGGTGCGGAAGCGGTGATGCCGCTGCTAGCGCAAGACGGTTTTGCCGACGTCGAGGTTTTTGGGCCACACGAAGAGAAGAGTGGCGATTTCCCGAACGTCCCCGGTCATGTTTCCAACCCCGAGAACAAAGCGGTCTTCGATGCGCCGATTGAACACGCAAGGGCGAACGGATTCGACTTGATCCTCGCGACCGATCCGGACTGCGATCGACTTGGCGTGGCCGCTCCTCTGACTTCCGATTCCTCCGGCGAATGGGGGACGCTGACCGGCAATCAAATCGGTGCCGTTCTCGCCGACTTCGTGTTGCGCAAGCGGAGCGAAGCGGGAACTCTCTCACCGGATCACTACGTCATCAAAACACTGGTCACAACGGAACTGATTCGAAGCATCACCGACGAATACTCGGTCAAGTGCGTGAGTGATTTGCTGGTCGGTTTCAAGCACATTGCGGCTGCGATGGATGCGAATGGTCCGGAGAAATTCGTCTTCGGCACCGAAGAGTCTCACGGCTACCTGGTCGGCCAATACTGTCGTGATAAGGACGGTGCCGTCGCGTGCATGCTACTGAGTGAACTTGCGGCGGACCTCAAAGCGGACTGCAAGTCGCTGCACGAATACTTGGCCGGGCTGTACTCAAAGCATGGCTTTCACCAGGAACAACTGATCAACCTCGTGATGGAAGGCAGCGAAGGAATGGCCGCGATGCAGCGGTTGATGCAGTCGTTCCGCGATTCGCCGCCCGAATCGCTCGCCGGCATTGGAGTCGCCAGGATTCGCGATTATCAGTCCAGGAAAACGACGGATACCGCGACCGGAGAGGAGACGGAGCTTGCGGGACCCGAAGGCAACTTGATCATCATGGACCTCGCCGACGAAGGAAACTATGTCGCCGCTCGCCCCAGCGGGACCGAGCCCAAGATCAAACTCTACGTCTTCACCAAGCTTTCGGCCCAAGAGTCAACGGATCTCGAAGCAGCCGCCGCGACACTGGGTGATCGAATTGAAAAGCTGGAAGCGGATATGCGTGCGTACGCCTCGGCAAACAGCTAGCTGGAGACACTCCTTCGAAGCGCCTGCTCGCACTCCACGGGAAAGCGCATGTCACCCGCGGCATGGATGGCGGAAACCGGGAGGCAGCCAGTGACGGGCGCGGCAATCGATCGAGACGCTGCTACTTTTTGCGCGGCGGCTGAAGTGGCAAACCGTCTCGCTCAATCATCTTGATCATGTCCTGGACACGGTCTGGGTGTTGCTTTGAGAGATCCATTGCTTCCCCAATGTCACTCGACAAACGATACAGCCGCCAGTCAGCACCCTCGGGTTTGTCTTTGCGATAACGAACGAGTTTCCAATCGCCCCGTCGCACGCCGACGGACGTCGCGCCCTCCTGACTCGCCCAGTACAAGTAACGGTGCCTGCGCTGCTGATCGGCGTGTCCCATCAATGTTGGTAGGTAGGAAATGCCGTCGATGTCGCCGGGGGCATCAGCGCCGATCAATTCGCAGACGGTCGCAAAGTAGTCCCAGAAAGCGGACGGTAAATCGGAGGTTGACCGGGCCGCAATCTTGCCGGGCCAACGGGCGATCATCGGGACCCGAATGCCTCCCTCGTGCATCGATCGTTTGTAGCCATTGAGTTTTCCGTTGGAATCAAAAAACTCGTGGTCGTGATTCCCTTCGCGGTGCGGTCCGTTGTCAGAAGTAAACGTCACCAGTGTGTTGTCGTCGACGGAAAGCTCTTTGAGAAGTTTGAGAAGCCGTCCGACATCGGAATCCATTTGAGTGACCATGGCCGCGAAACCCTTTTCCGGGTTCGGCCAGTCCCGCGATTCGTATTGACCGTAGGAGGGTATTTCCATGCCGTCACCGAGCACACGCCCGCCTTCGTTGTTGGCGTGTGGGATCGTCCAATGCACGTGGAGTGCGAATGGCTTTTGGTGGTTTTTGCGGATGAACTCCAACGCCGCCTCCGTCATCGCATCGTGCGAGTAGGTCACGCGTTTTTCCGAAACTCGACCGCGCGCCTTCGGATCGGTCATCAAGACGTTTCCTTCCAGCGGGACCTGGTTCGTGTTCTCCCACAGGTATGGCGGGAAGTAGTTGTGCGCGTTGCCCTGGTTCATGTAGCCAAACCAGTAATCGAAGCCGTTGCGATTGGGGTGCCCTGGATTGTCGATTTCGGCGGGATCGTCCACGTTGCCCAGCGCCCACTTGCCCACACCGCCGGTGACATAGCCTGCTTTTTGCAGCACTTTACCGAGCGTGCTTTCTTGCCCGGTCAAATACACCGGCCGGTTGCCCATCAAAGCAGTGTGAGCGACATGTTTGCCAGTCCAAAGGACAAGCCGCGAAGGCCGGCAGACCGTGTGCCCCGCGTAGTGATCGGTGAATCGCATTCCCTGGGCGGCCATTCGATCGAGGTTCGGCGTTTGTACGACTTGCTGACCGTAACAGCCGAGGTCTCCGTAGCCGAGATCGTCCACCATGATGTAGATCAGATTTGGTGGAACTGCGAGGGTCGGGATCGTTAGCCCAAGGGCGAGGCAAGCAGCAACGACGAGACGCATGAGACGGTTAATGGTGAGGAGGGCGATTCGGATCGATTAGGTCGGTACTTCCAGTGGCTTCAGACTTTGGAGCGCATCGGCGATGGCGACTTCGTGGCGTTTTCGCTCGAGAAAGAAGTTGACGTGAGTGTAACCCGCCTCGAGCAGATGATTCATCGCCGTTTCGTATCCTTCGGACACGCGATGCGGAACGTGGGCGTCGGCACCAAGCGTCACCGGGATCTCGCGCTCGCGCATCTCGCGCAGCATTCCGGGAAACGGGTTCATTTCTCGAACGCGTTTGTATGCCCCGCTGGTGTTGAGTTCCATCGCGACGCCGGTTGCGGCGATACGGTCCAATTGAGGCCGGATGACGTCGAGGACCGACTCAGGATCCCAAGTCGCAGGCGTCATGTTTTTGATCAAGTCAGGGTGTGCGAGCGAATCAAACAGCCCGGTCTCGGCCGATTGCGCCAACAGACGAAAATAGAGACGCTGCATCTCCAGGTGGTCGCTATCGTCCCAGTATCGGTGACGAAATTCGGGTATCTGTGGATGAACGGAACCGAGCACGAAATGAAAGTCCGCCGAGCCCAGTTGCTTTTCGACATAGGTCTCGTAGCCTTCGTAGTAGTCCGCCTCGAGCCCCAATCGGACATCCACGCGGCCGCTCCAAGTCTCGGCCGTCTCGGCGACCAGATCGACGTATTGGTCAAACTCCGACTCGGCCATCCGGACCGCCGCCGAAAAGCCGTCGGGCATCGGATTGTGACACGTCACGTGCATTCCACGCAGGCCCCGGGCTTCGGCGACCGCGGCGTACTCCGTGGGATAGCCGTCGGCATGCTTGCAGAGGGGCGTGTGCGAATGAGATTCGAACAAAATCGGATCGTGAGACATGTGAATTCGGGAGTCTCCCGGTGAAGCTTGGTGGGGGCAGTGAGGAACTCGACGGTCGGATCGCGCGGTCGCTTTGGTCGAGGAGACCGTCGCTCTGATGTAGACGGCCTTCAGTTACGGTAGGAGCATGTCGAACGTTCGCTAATACGGTTCGTCGCCGCCTGCCGCCGGGTCGCACCACTCTTTGAGTGCGCCGACGACTTCATTGCGTCCCTTCTGAGAGGTCCACAATGACTCTTCGACATCAAGACGAATCTCGTAGTCTCCTTCGCGTTCGCACTCGGGATCGCCACAAAAATGCGGAAGATCTGCAACCCAAACGATGCGATACAACGGGACGTGCTTGTCGTCGATCAGAATCAATGGTGAGTCCATGAAGACCTCGAAATCTGGCCGGGGAGTGCTTTTGGCGCAAACGCTACATTTTGCATTTTTACGCGGTTCTTTGCATCGGCAAAGAGTCGTAACCTGGGTGGCTTTTGCTTGTCGAGTCCATTACCAGCTAATGTAGTCCCACCGCCGAATGAAATCCCCCAATCCCGAG
>JBCBLJ010001058.1:0-2300 GCA_038520195.1 Planctomycetota bacterium | reverse complement strand
TAGACCGAAACATTAGCCCGCGCGACTCGTAGCGGATCAACAACCATCTAGCTAGGCAGAGCGAATCGGAACCGACCCCACACGACGCGGCGCTGACTGAGTTGCTCGAGGAATAGCCGTGGTCGCCGTTCACGCGGTCGAGAGTGTTTTCGGTGTGTGGAATGTACACGGGTTCTGAGAACGAATTCACAATTCGTCTTTAATCGATGTCGCTTGGCGATCTAGCTTCGGAAAGTTGAAACGTCAGCCGCCTTCTGGTACCCCCTTAAAACGCGGCCTACGGGAGGATCGGTGTGGGTGATTGAATCAGATTTAGGCGGGAAAATTAAATCGGGCCAATCTGATTCTGGTCACGGGCTTTTTTGAAACAGAACGCGACACAGGTCCGTCTTGGTCATAGAAGTTCCAAGAACCGAGACTGGGTTGCGATGCGTTTTGACGCCTCAGAGTTGAGCCATTTGCTTGATCGACATTGGGGGCCACTTCTCGCGTGGGTCGGGCCAGCGGATGGAATTGCGGAGGACGTTGTGCAACAGGCCTTCCTGAAGTTTTCCGCGCTTCCAAAGCGTCCCTCCAATCCAACGGCTTGGCTTTACACGACCGCGAGACACCTCGCGTTGACAGAACGGAAAAAGCTGGGGCGTCGGCGAGCCCGTCAGCAAGCAGTCGCGCGTGCCGAATCCCAACCTTGCGAGATCTGGAAGTCACACGAGTCGGCTGAATTGGTCGCACGGTTGGACGCGCTCCCAAACGAATTACGAGAAACAATCGTGGCGCATCTTTGGGCCGAGATGACCTTCGACGAAATCGCAGCCGCGACCCACCGACCGAAAGCCACCGTTTGGCGACAGTACCAGAAAGGCCTCCGACTCCTCCGAGAGAGCGTGGTTCTCAATGATCAATGATGAAAACCTAAGCAACGATTTGCGTGCTTTTGAAGAGGAGCTTCGGCAGCAGCCACTCCAGGCCAGACCCGCCGATCGAGATCGGCTGATGTTCGATTGCGGTAGAGCGGCGGCGGCCGACGTGACGGAGACCCCGGGTGGTCCCACCATCGCAAATTGGTTCAAGCAAGGTCTGCTTGTTGCTTGCTCGATATTCTTCGGCGCGTTTTTGCACAAGCAAGTGAATCAAGCCGATTCAACGTCACCAAAGTTCGCGAGCAACGACTTCGAAGGCTCGAGAGAGTCAAATGCGCTGACGAGCAAACTCAACGAACTGTATTCCGCCGAGCAAATTGCGGCCGTTCGATCACATCAAATGCTATGCGTGTCGTCGAACCCAGAGATCGTGGGAGACTTGAGGTTGAACCCGACGACGATTTCTCCCGACCCGTCCCCCGCTCTGCGGGCTCGAACGATCAATCGATTCGGTTTGATGCCGTAGTCGATTCCGATCGCATTGGTTTTTCTTAGCTATGCCAACTGATACCGGCTCAGCGTGCGCGCTGATTGTGTCGTCCTCGATTGCAAGGGATTCCCATGAAACGTTTGATCTCGATTCTGCTAACAAGTGCTGTGTCCGCGTTGCCTGCGGTAGCGCAGGATTCGAAAGTGGAAACAATCACTCTTCAGGTGGCGCCGGCTACCGCAAAAGACTCAAATGCACTGCGACTGCTCCCGGCAACGCCTGATTTGAAAGACGGAAATGCATCGGTTGTGATGCTAAGAATGATTTGGGAACAAACGATGTGGATGCAAAAAGTTTGGCCCAAGCTAGGCGAAGTAGCTGAGCTGCCCCACGATGATCCGAGGGTCGCCGAGATTCCTTTCGACGGTTTTCAGAGACAACTCTATCGCGCGGCCATGATGAGGCACGCGGATTGGGAGTATCCGATTGATAGTGAGCCGCTCGCCACGATCCTGCTTCCCGACGTCCAGGGATTTCGCAATCTTGCGGGCCGGGGAATGCACATCTGGACGGGTCAGCAGATCGCGAAGGGAAACCTCCATGGAGCCCGCGAAGGAATCCTCACGCAGTTTGCGTGTGCCCGCCATATCGCGCAGACACCCTTCCTGGTCACGCATTTGGTCGCCAACGCAATCAGCCAGATGGGGCTGGATCGCATTGAATTGCTGATTCAGCAGCCGGATGCGCCGAATCTCTATTGGGCTTTGGCTGGATTGCCCAAGTCCATTGGCCCGGTAAAAGACGCGATTGAACTTGAGTCCCGAGCTTTGATCAAGTCGTTGCCTTCGTTCGGTGACGGTGTTCCCGCGACTGGCGACAGTAAATGGCAATCGGCGGCCGACGAGTTCGTCACCTTCATGAATCTCAGCAACCCGAGACAGCTAACGCCC
>JBCBLJ010000125.1:0-13957 GCA_038520195.1 Planctomycetota bacterium | reverse complement strand
TCGAGGTCGAGCCGATCGAATACCTGAATCGCCCCAAAATGGTGCGAAATCCTATGCAGCTGGACCGATGGCATACAATTCGAGGGTTGCGTGTCAGAGGGAGGCTGTCGGCCTAGACGCCCAACCGGGCATTATAGAGCAACCAACAGTTTGATCGACGGAGGCTGAAATGAACTTCCAATTTGCAACACGTGCCGTGACCCTCCTACTTGTGTGTGGAGGACTCTGCTGGGCGACATTACCCGAGCAACCCGGGGACGCGCCCCAGTCACCGAAAATGAAGAAAGTGGAAGGCACGGAGATCGTGGAGCCTGCCTTTGACCCAAAGCAAAAGGCGGCGCGGCTCAAGCAACTGACGCCGATTCAGTACAACGTGACTCAAAAAGCGGATACCGAATGGGCATTCCGCAATGAATACTGGGACAATAAGAAGACCGGTATTTACCGCTGCGTGGTTTGTGGCTTGTCGCTTTTCTCCAGCGACACCAAGTACAAGTCGGGAACCGGATGGCCCAGCTTCTTTGACACCATCAAAGAAGATCACATCGAGCTCGATGTCGACTACGACTTGGGCTACGCACGAAAAGAAGTCCATTGCAGTCGCTGCAAGGCTCACCTCGGGCATGTCTTCAGCGACGGACCCAGCAATACGACGGGACTTCGTTACTGCATGAACAGTGCGTCGATGAAATTTATCGACGAGAAGGATATCAAGCGGAAGCCGACCAAGAAGGCAGAAAAGGACGCGAAAGAAGCGACCCGGTAGAGGCACGTCGCCGCTACCGGCTCACTCGCTAAGGGCGGGTGTCGTATTTGGCGAAGATCATCTTTCCGGCGTTGGTTTGCAGTGTGCTGGTGACCCGGACCGCCAGTTCTTGTCCGACGCGGTTGCGGGCTCCTTCGACGACCACCATGGTTCCGTCGTCCAAGTAGCCGACGCCCTGCTCAGGCCCCTCGCCGACTTTGATGATCTTGACGCGGAATGTCTCGTCGGGCAAGAAAACAGGCCGCAACGAGTTGCTGATCTCGTTGAGGTTGATGACGGGGACGTTGTGCAGCTTGGCGACTTTATTCAGGTTGAAGTCGCCGGTGACGACCTTGCCTTCCAAGTGTTTGGCGAGCAGCACCAATTTCAGGTCGACCGTTTGACCGGCGAGTTCCGGTAACTCGCGATCAAAAATCATCAAGTCGACGTTGTCATCCGCTCGCATCCGATTGAGCACGTCTAACCCACGTCGTCCGCGTACCCGCCGCAGTTTGTCGCTGCTGTCCGCGATGGCCTGCAGCTCACTGAGGGCAAACCGCGGCATGATGAGTTGATTGTCAAAGACACCGGTGTTGACCAAGTCTGCGATTCGCCCGTCAATCACCACACTCGTGTCCAACACCAGTGGCTTGAAACCTTTGACCTCTCGGACAAACTCGACGTACGGGATGAGAAACCGAAAATCGTCCTTCGTTTGGATGAGAATGCTCGTGCAGACATAACAAAGGAACATCGCGATCGTCAGACGCACCGCATCGCCCACCAGTGGAGCCTCGGCGAACATCGGCGCGATCGCGATCCAAAGGATGTAACTCAAGAGAATGCCGATGAGCACGCCGAAGTAAACAGCCGAAATCGAATCAATTCGTTTTCGGGGGACGAAGATGTCGACGAGAATGGCCGCCACCGCGATCCCCATCACTCCCGTGAAGATGAGATACGGATTGACACCCGCGCCGCTCGGCAGAGCGCGATTGATGATTGCTGAGACGCCACCGGCGCAAAGCAGGAACAGGCATCGAAGGATGATCAGTTCCATCGGACTTCGTTGATCCTCAGGTTGCGGTGAATCGAGTCGGCGGCCGAATTCACGCCGCCCATCTCAGTGTAGATGAGCCCCCGAGGGGTCCCCAAGGGGACAGGGCGAAGAAGCCGAGGCAACGTCACGCAAAGCAAAAATGATCGGCTCGACCGTTCTAACCGCAACAAACAACACGCGTTTCGAGGGCCGGGACGCTATCTGGGGACGCCCCAGGTTGCCTCTCCGACCTCGTTCTGCCGAACCGATCCCAGCTCGCTTTCCATCCACCGAGATGGCTAAACTGCTGAGACCGACGGCTGCGTTCGTCCGGCCAACGTTGCGAACTAGCGAATTTCCGCCAGCATCCGATCGATCTTGGATTGCACCTCACTGGCCGTCGCGGCGATTTTGTCATGCGCGGTCTTTGCCACGGTAGCCGCCGCCTGTGCTTCGGCCAGTTTCTTTGCCAGCGGTGGTCTCGTGGCCGCGAGCTGATCAGCTTCCCCTTTCTTCGCCACGCTTTGGGCTCGGTGCGCCGCAATCGACGCGTGCGTTTGCAATCGCTCGCGTCGCTTTCGAGCCGCTTCGGTCAGTTTTCCGGCGAGCCTTTCTTCGGCCTCCGCCAGCGGCAAAAGCTTGCCTGCATCGGATTTCAGGCTCACCCGAAGCGCCGTGACCTCGTCCTGCAGGTCACGGAGCAAGGACGTGACGCCCGGTAGTTCAGAATCCAAAGCCGCCACCCGCCGCTCAGCCTTTTTGGCGGCCTCTTCTTCGTTGGCCGACTGCTGACGAAGCGCAGCGACTTGTTGGTCGAGTTGTGTCAGCGGGTTTTGTGCCGTGGCGACCGCTTGATTGGCTTGATCCAGCTTCGTCTTTGCAGGGGCCAATTGCGCCTGAACGGAAACAAGCGTGGTTTTGATTTTCTCGACACGCTTTTCAAGCGGTTCAGGATTGGCCGCAAGCGTCACGCGTTCTTCTGGCTTGTCGATGGATGCATTAAACACCGCACCTGTCCAGTCACCGTAGATGGCTCGTTTGCCATCGTGCGTCACCGCAATTTCAAGCACGTCTTCGCCGCCATTACCAAACGTCTTGAGCTGTTTACCGTTGCCGTCCCAAAGCTTCCCGCGATTGTCGACACCGGCGGTCGCGATCCTTCCTTGATGGTCAAAGTGCACCGACATCACGCCCCCGCCGTGCGCGTTGATCGTTCGCACAGCTTTCCCGTTGTTGAGTTCCCATAGCTTAACGGTGCCGTCACCGCTGGCGCTGGCAAGGATATTCGAGTCGTCCCGCCAAGCGAGCGAATGGATCGCTCCTTTGTGGCCGAGCAAATCGAGGTACAGTCGGCCGGTTTCCGCTTCCCAAACGCACAGACCGCCCGAACGGTCACCCGATGCGACCAAAACACCGTCGGGACTGTAGGCGACGGAATAAATCCAGTCGGTATGTTTCTTGATGTCGAAGAGCAGTTCCCCATCGGTCGCATCAAAGATCCGCAGCATCTTTTGCGGTCCGCCCAGCGCGACGCGGCTAAGATTCTCGTTGGTGTCGGCACCGAAAACCGTGTCGAGATCATCGCCGACCGATGCGACCCGTTCCCCGGTCTTGATGTCGTAGATCGCGACCAGACCTTGGACGGAATGCTCGCCGCCGCCAACGATCAAAAAACCGCCGTCACGGCTGAACTTAAGATCCTGTGGCATGCCCTCTGGAAAAGGCAGGATGCCGAGTAGCTCCGATGTATCGGTGTGATAGAGCAAAACTTGTTGCTGTCCTCCGACGGCGACCAGCGGAGCCCAGGGGCTCGCCGCGATCGCGGTGACGGCCGAAGCCCGCGAAGTGAGCACCGGCGACTTCTGAGGAACCGTCTCGGGCATCGCCGCCGGTCCATCCGGCTTGCCTCCCGTCGAAGCGACGAATGCGAGCGCGTTCTTCTTTTTCTTCTTTGCTTTTGACCCCGCGTTTTCAAGGATGCCGCCTTCGATCCATGCGCGGATGAGCTCAAGCTGGTCCGCGGGCAGCTTCTCCTTGTTCGGTGGCATTACCGGTGTGTCATCGTGATTGACGAGTTGCCACAAACGACTTCCTTCGGCATCGCCATCGTCAAAGACGATCTCGCCGCTTCCACCGCCTTCGATCAATGCACCAAACGTGTCCAACGCAAGACCACCCTTCTTGTCACCCTGGTGGTGACAGTTCGCGCAGTGCTGGCGGAAGATCGGTTTGATGTGCTCTTCGTAAGTGACCTTCTGCGGAACGTCGGCGCCGCCGACCGCAGCGACCGAAGTCGCGAAAATCAAAACGCAAATGGAGATACGCATCATTTTGGCTGGCAAAGAGGAACCCGTGCGGAACGTCTTGTCAAAGAACCGGCATCAGTGGTTGAAAACAAACTCTCGGCTGTTCAAAACAGCCCAGAAAATGTCCTCGAGCGCGGCCACCTTGTTTTCCGCCTCGTCCACCGTCGGCAACAGCTTGGACATTTCTTCCTGAGTCGGCTTGCGACACAGGCAGCGGACATAGATCCGCTCGATCACCTGCTGCTCGGTCAGCTCTTCATTCTTCATCCACTTGTTGACTTTCCCGCCAGCGGCAACCTTTTGACTCACGCTGCTTCCGTTCAGTAGGTGAAGTGCCTGCGAAAGTGACGGTGCGGTCGTTGCCTCGCACTCACAGACGGTGGCCCGCGGTGCTCGCCCAAACGTCGTCAGGAAATAGTTCGTGGTTCGCCCATCGGCGATCTGGACCGCACGGGCACCGATCGGCAATCCTTGGAATTTGTCCGGTGCTTCGGTGACCTGGCAAATGCAGTCGAGAAGACTCTCGGCCGGGACGCGACGGATGACCGCGTGAGCGTAGTTACGGTTGTCATGTTCGTTGGTTTCGTTGGTCGCGCTGGTCCGTTGATAGGCACGACTGTTGCAGATGTCTCGCACCAACCTTCGGAAGTCAAATTCGTATTCGATGAGTTTCTTGCCCAACTCATCAAACAACTCGGGGTTGCTCGCCGGATTGCTGACTCGGATGTCGTCGACCGGTTCGACGATGCCAACACCCATGTAGTGAGCCCAAACGCGGTTTGCGATTGAGCGAGCGAAGAACGGGTTCTCGTTTGAAGTCAGCCATTCGGCGACCACCGCGCGTCGGTCTTTGCCGCGCGTTTCGGGGGCATCGCCGCCGAGGAAGGTCGGCGCGATAGGCTTCTTGGTGACCAGGTGATTGACCTCGCCGCCGCCTCGGTTGTAAACGACCTGCTCGCGATAGTCCTCGGCACCCTTGCGACCGATTTGGGAGAAGAACGATGCAAAGCCGTAATAGTCATCCATCGTCCAGCGATCGAATGGATGGTTGTGACATTGCGCGCACTGGGTGCGAATTCCCATGAATACCTGCGCAACGTTTTCGGCGGTCTTCAGCGTGTCGCGTTCAATCTGATAAAAGTTGGTCGCCGGCGCCGTGAACGTCCCGCCGGTGCTCGTAAGCAGGTCACGCACCATTTGGTCGATGGGAACATTGCGAGCGAATTTGTCGGTGAGCCAATTCGAATACAAGAAAGCCGATTTGTAGCTGACCTGGTTGGTGCTCTTGATCATCAGCAACTGGGCGAATTTCATGGCCCAGATTTCACTGAACTCTTTGCGCTCGAGCAGGCGATCGATCAGCACGGCGCGTTTGTCCGGCGCGACGTCCGCAATGAACGCCGCGTATTCCTCTTCCGTCGGCATCTGACCAGTGATGTCGATCGTAGCGCGACGAATGAACTCCTCATCAGTGCACAGGCCGCTCGGAACGATCCGCAGTTGTTGCAGTTTCTTGCCCACGAGTTGATCGATGTAGTTGCCTTCGATCGCGGGAGGCGAGTACTGCAGATTCTTCGGAAGCGCCAACACTTGGCTGCCGACGGTGTGCGTGTCGTATCGCGCCATGACGAACGCTTCGCCGCGACGGCCTGCGGTGACGACGCCCCCGTTATCGATCGCGGCGCTACCTGAGTTGTTGGAGGTGAACGCGGCCAGACGGGTGACGTCACGGGTCGATCCGTCGCTGTAGTTGGCGACCGCGACGAAGCGCTGGGTTGTCGCTTCGCCTTCGATCACGGCTTGTGCCGGATAGATGTCCACCGAATCGACGGTCGGCGGTTGCTTGTCAGCGGGGTCCATGTTGGCGCCCGCGCTGAGCCATTCAAGCAGCGTCGCGTAGTAATCCGAGTCGGTGCCGAACAGCTTGCCGCCGGTGTGCGGGACCGACCCAACGGATTTCTTGAGGAACAAGCTTTCTTCGGGCCGCGCAAGGTTGATCCGCCGGACGCCAATTTCACGTGTGATTCGGTGGTAGTCGCCCTTGGGGTCGAATCCGAACAGGCTCATTCGGAATCCATCTTTGCCCCGCGCCGCGCCGTGGCATGAACCGGTGTTGCAGCCCGCGCGTGTGAGCACCGGCATCACATCGTTCGTGAAGCTGACCGGCGGTTTGGTGCCAGCTCCGGTGACGGTAACTGGAATGCGAACTTCGCTGCCCAGGTAGCTCGCAACGAGTTCCGTGGCTCCATCGGCGACGGGAAGCAATTGGTATCCGTCGCGACGAACTTTGCTTTCGTCAACGATCTTCCACTCGACGCGATCGCTCGCGTCTTCGGTGATGCCGTCGTCACGACGCAAGACCGCGACAAACGACTGGAAATCACGCGCCGAACCGAGTTTGATCTCCGGCGGATAGGCCGAGAGTTGAAAGCTCTGTTCGTTGCTCGGTGGCGACGAACTGGCCTCTTCGGGATCCGCTGGATCGGCGGCGCCCACCGTGGCGGCGACAAGTAAGAGCGCAAACAACGCTGCAAAGTTGCGGAGGTTCATGGATGGTCGCGGAAAGGGTTTTGAAATGACGGCGGGGCAAGCCGTCGTTGGAGTCAAAGTCGTGTGGCGCGACTTTGAGGGCTAGTTCTTCTTTTGGCGAAGCTGTTCAAGCCGACTGAGCGGTTTGGGCTTGGCCTCGGGCTTGGGCGTTGGTTTCGCCGCCGGTTTGGGCTCGTCCTTCTTGGGCGGAAGCGGTTTGTCGACACGCAACTCACCGGTTCCATTCGTTTGCACGATGACCTCTCCGTCGACATGAACCCGCGATTGGCAAATCAAAGTCTTGTGTTTGCCGACTTTTGTTTTGGCATCGATCGTTAGCGGGAACGTGACACTTGTCGATTCAGCTGTGATCTTTTGCGTCGCGGCGGTGCTCGTCACGCCCGCGGGCAAGCCGACCAGTTGGACTTCGGCATCACCGGCGTACTCTCGTTTGACTTCGAGTGGAAAGCTGACGGAGATTTCGCTGCCAAGTTCGCCCGCGGATTTGGGGAACTCATAATTGAACAGCGAATCCTGAACTTCCAGTTGAATCGGCTTGGTTGCCGCGACCGCCTGGCCGGTCGGCGTGTTGTAGTAGGCCATGAAGATGATGGGCCAAGTCCCGATACCCGCGCCACCGTTTGCGGTGATCGGGATATCAACCTCGGTTTTTCCTTTGGCGATCGAGCGGCTGTTGTTAATACCGATTCCGGGAGGATTGTAGAGCGTCCGGAAACTGACTCGATCGTCGAACCCCTCGTTCTTGGTGATCCTGATCTTGAGTGACTTGCTGCCGTTTCGAACAATCGGCGTCTTGGGCTGCACGAGTTCCATCGTGAACGGGACCGCGTCGGTGACGGCCATGGCGGCCCGCTTGGTCACGTAGGTGAACATCGCACGTCGGTTTTGCCCGAGCACGAGTTTATGTGTTTGCGAAAGAGTGCCACCGATTAGGGGATTCTTTTCGTCGCCCTTGGCGGTGATGGTGTAGAGCGAGGCATTGTGTGTCGCGTCAGCGGCGGCGGTCAGTAAGACGGGCACTTCGGGACGGCCCGGTGGCATCGGGAACGTGGTTGCCGTTACCCCGGCGGGTAACCCATCAAGATTCAGATTGACTTCACCGTTGTATCGATCGCGCTGCGCCGTGACGACCATCGCGACGCTGCCGCCGATCGGGACCGCGACGGGCTGTGCTTCGTCGCGACGCAATTCCTTGAGAACCACGTTGACGCAGGGTTGGGGCGTGGTGACTTCGATGCGATAGGTGTGCATCGGGCTACCGCCTCGAAGGTGATCGTAGATCCGAACGGTGTGGTTGCCATCCTCTTTGGCATCGAACTCCAAGTAGGGATCGATTCGTCCGCGGCTATCGTCGTTCGACACAATGGTGCCGTGTTGAGGATTGAAAACATTGATCACTGCATCCAGCGGTGAACGCAAAACGTTTCGGGCGAAGACTTCCACGCGATACTTGGTGCCCTTCTTCGCCTCAAACGTGAAGCAGTCGAAGTCATTGGCTTTATCGATGACCCCGCAATACGCGCCGGGAACAGGCACGAGCGGCGCTTTTCGGCGGTCGTCATTCGGCTCCTGCTCCATCGCGACCTGCAAGTCGTTGACGCGGACCCAGTTCGGTGAGGGAGTGACGCCGGTATCATCCTGGGTGATCACGCCCCAACGCTCGTGAGGTTCGCTGGGAAGTTGAACCTGTGCACTTCGCCGAGTGCCATCGGAAAGAACCAATGCGGCGTCCAACATCGTCGACGGCGGGCCTCCGGCAGGGATGACCGCGACGGGCCGAGGGAACGTGCCGACGTGCAAACGATACGAACCGACATCACTGCCACGGAAGGAACTGTCGCGGACGAGGATCGTGTACTTGCCGTCCTTAGGGGCCGTGTAAGAGCAAAACCCATCTTGTTGAAGCAAAGGCGAATCATCGCTGGATGCCACTTCAAAGCGTCCTTCATCGAGGATCGCGATGTAGGGGTCGAGGATGTTCTGGTTGTTGAGTGAAAACGCGACGCGGATCCCTTCAATTTCGACGTTCAGCGTCTGTCCGGCCTTCAGTTCGACTTGGAAGTGTTCGACGTCTTCACGTTTCACAACGCCATCGACGGTCGTGTTCAGCGGGATGACTTGCGGTGCGGTGAAGTCGTTGTTGGGCTCAACCTCTTTCACCACCGGCATCGCACCGACACCGAGCAGACGAAGATTGGCGATCCCCGACTTGGTGACTAAGCGGAAAGGATAAAGCCCGGGTGTGAGGTCGGCCGCCGCTTTGACTTTGATTTCTGCGGTGTTTCCGTTGACCGGTTTGACTTCCAGGATCTCTAGCCCCGGAAGATCGCACAACACTTCCCGAGCATCGCCGATTCGAGCGCCGGTGAGTTTGATCACGGTTTCTTCGCCGCGAACAACGCCGCGGGGTTCGATTCGGCTCACCACCGGTAGCGTCGCGAGTGCCGCGCGCGGAGCCAGGGCAAGGCACGCAAGCGCAATCGCGCACCAAAGCGGGCGTTGTCGAGTTTTCATCGTCAATCCGGTAACGAGTGGAGGGAAGCGAACGTTGGAAGTGGCGCCCCCGAAGCTGCGACGACGCCACGCGAGTGGCAAGGGTGATCAGACCATCAAAGGCTCGATCAAGTTTCCGCCGTCGACGATCTCGATCGGACGATCGCCGGGAGCCATCAACTCCTTGTCCGCGACGATACCCATCAAGCGATACATCGTGGTTGCGAGGTCAGCCGGCGAGACCGCGTCTTCTTCGGGTTCGGAGGCCGTCGCGTCCGATGAACCATGGATCATGCCTCCCTTGATACCGCCGCCGGCCAGCATCACGCTAAACACCTTCGGCCAGTGGTCGCGACCAGCGGTCGCATTGATCTTCGGTGTGCGACCGAATTCGCTACTCACCATGATCAATGTCTCGTCCAAGAGTCCGCGCTCGCTGAGGTCATCGATCAAAACGGCGAGCGCGGTGTCGAGCGCCGGCATCTGGCTGCGGAAACTCTGGGTGATGTTGTTGTGCATGTCCCACCCGCCATAGGTGAGCGTGACCAATCGCGTGCCGGCTTCGACGAGTCGCCGAGCCATCAACAAACGCTGTCCCGCCTGATTGCGTCCGTAACGGTCGCGGACTTTCGCGTCTTCCTTGTCGATGTTGAATGCTTCTTTGGCCGCCGGTGTGTCGAGCAAGCTGTAGGCACGCTCATAGAACGTATTCATCGCACCGACATCATCCGAACCGGTCATCGAGACGAACCGCTGGTTGACCGCCTCGAGTGCGGCTTTTCGACGGTTGAATCGATACTCGTCGACGCCTCCGGCCAAGTCGAGATCACGGACTTTGAATCCATTCTGTGCAGGGTCGCTTCCGAGAGCGAATCCACCGTAGCTGCTCGCCAAATAGCCGGTGCCCGCGAATTCGTTGGGAACGTTGGGGATGCAGATGTAGGGCGGAAGGCTGTTCCGCGGGCCGTACTCGTGGCTGACGACGGCTCCGAACGATGGATATCGTAGCGCTGGGCTCGGCTTGTAGCCCGTGAACATGTTGTGTGTCCCACGCTCGTGAGCCGCCTCGCCGTGCGTCATCGAGCGGATGATGCTGAGCTTGTCCGCTCTCTTCGCAAGTTGCGGGATCGTCTCGCTGACCACTTCGCCGGTGTTTGTCTTGATGGTCCGCATCTCGCCTCGATATTCCATCGGGCTGTAAGGCTTGGGGTCAAAGGACTCCTGGTGTGCCATGCCTCCGGGCAGGTAAACATGGATCACACTCTTCGCCTTGGCTTCGACAAAGTCGTAGTGCTTCTGCTCGGCCATCGCCTCACGCATCAGCAGTTCCGGTAGCGAAAGCCCAATTCCTCCAAGCGTTCCGGCCGCCAAGAATCCGCGCCGACTGAGTGAATTTCCTTCGCAACGCATTCGCACAACTCCGTGGTCAGTGAGGGTCTGTATAGACACACATATCCGGCCGAATTCGTCCGGCAAGACATCGAGTCTTGGCCACACGGCAAATGCCGATAGCGCGCGGACCGCAGTAAGGTGGGAACAGTATCATCGCCGATCGGCTCGTCGTGAAACTGTTGGAGGTGGGGTTTGGCAGGTCGTGGACCAGGCCGTCATTCTCTAACGACTCTGTCGGTCGAACGGACCCGGGAAATTCGAACATGCATCCAGACGGTCTGGAAGTGAACGAATTTCCCCTCTATCTGGAATCGCAGCCTAACGAGAGTTTCCCCAGGCGTCAAACCTTCCCACTGTTTCGGGGGAGGCGGTAAATGGAATCGCCGCCGCCCGTGCGGACCAAGGCCGTCTATCATGAGAGACCCAGAAAGGAGACCCCGATGCAACGACTCATCACCGTTTTGATGGCGGCACAGCTCGTGTTTGCCACCCTGGCGAACGCGGAAGAACGGCCCAATATCGTCCTGATCATGTGCGACGACATGGGCTGGAGCGACATCGGCGCCTATGGCGGAGAAATCGAAACGCCGAACTTGGACCGGCTGGCAGCCAGTGGGATGCGTTTCCGCACCTTCTACAACAACGCCAAGTGTGAGCACACCCGCGCGTCGCTGCTAACCGGCCGCTGGTGGCATCACGTCGGCGCCTCGGCGACGGTGCACTACTCGGCCGACACCTTCGGCGAACGCATGCGCCGTGCCGGGTACCGAACACTCATGACCGGCAAGTGGCACGCCGGGCAGACCCCCTACGAGCGCGGGTTCGATCGCCATTACGGATTGACCGACGGCTGTTGTAATTTTTGGAACCCCGGACATGCACGCGAAGGCGAACCGGAGCCCGCGAAAAAACGGGTCCGACGATGGGCGGATGACGACCAGTCCTTCAAACCCTTCACGCCCCAGGAAACGGACTTCTACACCACCGATGCCTTCACCGATCGCGCGATCGACTACCTCGAGCAGTATCGCGACGAAGAGAAGCCGTTTCTGCTTTACGTCGCGTACACGGCGCCGCACTACCCGCTCCACGCGTCCGAAGAGGACGTCGCCAAGTATCGCGGAAAGTATGCCGCCATTGGTTGGGACCGGCTTCGTGTACAACGATTCGCGAGACAAAAGCAACTGGACATCCTGTTGCCGGGCACCGAGCTTTCGCCGCGCAATCCTGACGTCCCCGCTTGGGAGTCGCTGACCAAGGAAGAGCAAGGTCAATGGGATCTTCGAATGTCCGCCTACGCCGCAATGATCGATCGAATGGACCGCAACATCGGCAAGTTGCTCGGTGCACTCGATGATCTCGGGAAAGGAGACAACACCGTCGTGTTCTTCTTGTCGGACAACGGGGCGTGTGCGGACTCCAAAGATCGGTCAACCGTCGAAGGTTCGTTACCATGGGAGGTGACGAGTTATCTGACGCAGGGTAAGCCTTGGGCGAACGCATCGAACACGCCCTACCGAAAATTCAAAACGACTGATCACGAAGGCGGGACGCGGACGCCCATGATCGCCTATTGGCCGGGGGTCATCGAACCCGGGTCAACGACCGATCGGGTTGGGCATTTGATCGACTTCATGCCAACCATGCTGCAACTCGCCGGACAGATTCCGACGGAGGAGTTGCCCGGCGAATCACTGTTGCCGGCACTCCACGGTGAATCGATCGATCGCCCCTGGCCCATGTATTGGCAGTTCGGAAAAGCAAAGGCGATCCGCGACGCCCGATACAAACTTGTCCTCGAAGGCAAGGGTGACTGGGAGTTGTACGACTTGAAGACGGATCCCGTGGAACTCAAAGATTTGGCGTCCGAAATGCCCGGAAAAGTCGATGAGATGAAGTCGGCTTGGCAGGTGTGGTGGGACGGCAAGCGATAATCGCACCGTGCCGCATGGAAGCCATCGCTGTCGCGCCTCGCTTACCGAACGAAGCGTTTCCGCCATGCCGCAGGCGTCATCCCCGTGACCTCACGAAACCGTCGCGTCAGGTGGCTCTGGTCGGTGAATCCAACATCGACTGCGATCTGAGCAAGCGTGCGTGAACTGGTCGCGAGCAACCCTTGCGCGGCTTGAATCCGGACCGAACGCAGATATTGACTCGGCGTCACGCGAAGGAGTTCGCGGAAGCGGCGGTTAAAGTGCGTGGAGGAAAGCCCGGCCATTTCGGCGAGTTCCGACATCGCGATCGATCGCGAGTAGTGCTTTTCAATGTAGCGAGCCACCGGCAGCAATTCTTGAAGGTGACGCGTGAGCTCCTTTTGATCCTCGATCCGATACATCGCGCCAGCGAGCCCGATCACCTCCCC
Source organism: Planctomycetota bacterium (assembly GCA_038520195.1). GTDB lineage: Bacteria > Planctomycetota > Planctomycetia > Pirellulales > Pirellulaceae > Stieleria. The sequence goes on along the minus strand of JBCBLJ010000125.1, from coordinate 1,070 downwards.
GGTTGACCCAAAGAGTGGCGTCTTGGTGGAGACATACCAGCGAGGTACGCGGCGACGATGAAGCACCAACCACACCTGGCCCGGCAGCGGTCTGCGACTCGCCATCACACGCCGATCTTCCTGGACGTACGCTTCGGCCATGAGCGGCGGGTGAAAGTCGTGGTCTGACTTTCCCAATGCTTCGGTTTCGTCGGAGAGGCCGTGGTTCTCAAGAAAGGGGCGATTCACTTTGACGAATCGGCCCTGCGTGTCCTTCGCGTAAAAGTACGTCTGGGGCAACGCGTCGAATAATTCAATGACCGACCGCGCCAATGGATGCAGCGCGAAAAAGTCTTCCTGGAAATTCGCCGTCACGGTCATGGTCTAAACGTACCAAAACCGTTCTGCTTCGTCCAAGACGGATGGGCATTCTCCAGCTAAAGTTCAGCTGTCGCTCGCCGGCTTCGGCTTCGCACGTTTCTTACTTCAGGACCATTGGTAGGGCTTCAACGTTGGACTTTCGGATTCCCATTCTCTTGAGCGTTCTGTCGTTCGCCGCGTCACTGCGGGCCGAAGACGTGTCGTTTTCGCGGGACGTGTTGCCGGTCCTTTCCGATCGATGTTTCCATTGTCATGGTCCCGACGAAACGCATCGCGAAGCCGACCTGAGACTGGACCTGGAAACGTTCGCGAAAGAGGACTTGGGTGGCTACGCCCCGATCCGTCCGGGCGATCTGGAACAAAGCGAGATTTGGCAACGCATCACTTCGGACGATCCCGATTCGGTGATGCCGCCGCCCGATTCCCATCGGAAACCGCTGACCGCAAACGAGCGTGCGGCGATCCGTCGTTGGATTCTTGCGGGCGCAGAGTGGGGAAAGCACTGGTCTTTCGAACCACTCTCTCGTCCGACATTACCCGAAACCGACGAGCACCCCGTTGATGCGTTCATCATCGCGCGACTCGCCGAGTCGGGTTTGCGATTGAGTCCGCCGGCCGAGCCACACACGTTGTCGCGTCGGCTGTCATTCGATCTGACCGGACTGCCTCCGACCGTTGAACAGGTTCGCCGGCTTGACGGTGCGACGGAC
>JBCBLJ010000777.1:0-3971 GCA_038520195.1 Planctomycetota bacterium | reverse complement strand
TGGCCTCATGCAGCCGGGGCAGTCACTGAGCGGATTGACGGCCCGGTGCATTGAATCTCTCGATGAAGTCGTCCGCCGCCAGGAGCCTGATTGTGTCATTGCTCAGGGCGACACTACCAGCGTGATGGTTGCTTCGATGGTTGCGTTTTATCACCGGATCCCCGTCGTGCACGTCGAGGCTGGCCTGAGAACCGGCGATCTCAATGCTCCCTGGCCCGAAGAGTTCAATCGACGCGTCGCCGGGATCGTTGCCGAACTGCACTGTGCGCCGACCGATCGAAGCCGCGATGCGTTACTGCGAGAAGCGGTCCCGGCGCACAAGGTACGTGTGACCGGCAACACCGTCATCGATGCGCTCCTGCACACGGTCAGGAAGGAACGTGCCAACGATGCATCGTGGCGAGAAAAGTATCCGATGGCTTGCGGCGACAGCCTGGTGTTGATCACCGGTCACCGGCGCGAGAATTTTGGCGGCGGACTGGCAGCCATCTGTGACGCGTTACTTGAGTTGGCGACCGCCCATCCATCGACGCAGTTCCTCTATCCCGTTCACCTCAACCCGAAAGTGCGTGGTCCGGTCCACGAGAAACTGGACGGCCTCGCCAATGTCCATCTCGTCCCGCCCTGTGACTATCCCGCGTTTGTGTGGCTGATGGACCGCGCGTCGGTTGTACTCACCGACTCTGGCGGCGTTCAAGAAGAAGCCCCGTCACTAGGCAGCGCCGTTTTAGTCACGCGTGAGAAAACAGAAAGGCCCGAAGCCATTGACGCGGGACTGGCGGAACTCGTCGGGACCGACCGCGAGGTGATCGTCCAGCGAGTCTCCGCGCTCCTCGCCGAAAGCCAAGCGGGCGTGGGCGCAGAGGTGAAGGCCAATCCGTATGGCGACGGAAAGGCAGCCGCTCGAATCGTTGATTGGATGTTGGAGTGAACGCAACGACTGCGGATGCAAACCCATCTTCGCAAGGATACGACCGGCCTACCTTTAGGGTTGGCTACGGAAACGGTGTCAGGAACCAAATGGCCCTTAGTGTGCTTCGCATGTTTCCTTACACCCTTTCCGACCAATCGGCTCACGAGCCAAGAACGTTGACCGTTGAGACTTACCCGATTACCTCAGCAGGTGAGCCATCGTGACTTTTGCGATTTTGACGCCAGCACTATCTCGAGTAACCGTGACGGCATACGTCTTGAGGTCGGAAGTGATGATGCCGTAACAGCCACCGAACGCACCACCGCCGGTGTCAATGAAATCTGACGGACGGAATTCAAACACGTTCTTTGACTGTGCTTTGACGTCCGCCCATGAGCCAAGGCAATCCTGTCCCTTCCCGGTAGATACGTGCGCGACTCGCTGGCTTCCCCCGAAACTGTAGGCCACCATCAGGCATCCGGTGAAGTTGTAGGAAACGACGTCACGACCCTGAGCATTCACATAATTGATACCGTTGGGAACGAACGGCAGGTACCAGTAACGCTGGCCCGAGAGGCTTTCATCTTGAACTCCGTGGTTGCACTGAGTCCCGGCTCCCGTGGCCTCGCCCTCTGCCGTGGGAAATGGGCATGGGTCGCCAACGTTCAACAGGTTTTCGATCGCCATCCTGATTTCCTTCGTGAGATGTTCGGAATCGCTGAGAATCAACGGGGTTGCGGGCTTTGTCGTCGCTAGCTCGACACCGGTTCTCAGAGTCTGTTGTGATTTAGCTCACAGTTTTCTCGACTTTGACGCCCAGACGCAAAATCAAACGAATTCCATGATCCAGCCACGCTGGGGCTCCGCCGAATTCGCCACGTCGTCTGTTAATCGCGGTAGGAGGCGTGACTGCCAGCCGTCAGCCCCAGATGGGGCGGCACATTGAAGTTCGTGGCCGCCGTTCACGTCGCAATGGTATCCGCTTGTAACCGAAGCCGGCCGCAATTCCTCCCGTCGATGTTGCCGCCGCGGACTCAGGGTCTCGGCGTCCGAAACATCCTTACCACTGCCGAAAATGCGATGAGTGCGGGGACAATCATCATGGCGGGTAGGATCAGTCGCGGTTGGGCGGCGATCATGATCAATGCCACGACGCCGATCACCGGGGCGCCAGCGGGTAGCCACCTTGCCGGTCGCTTCAGTGAAGGCCACGCCAGCCAAATTGCCCCGAGCACCAGACCGATTCGCCCGCAAGCCGCCGCAAAAAACTCACCTGAGCTATCCGTTGCGGTCAGCCAAATCACAAACGCGGTGATCATCAACACGATCGAGATCGCCAGCGCCAACCAACGGCGAATCTCGGGCGAAGATGGTTTCTCAGGCATCGGAGGCTTCGTCGTCTTCGACCGCGCCCAGACTTGGTAACGCGCGTTGCCATAGCAGCAAAATGCCGCCGATCATGCCGTAGCCGATTGCGAACTCAAACACTTTGGAACGGTTTTCGGCATCCAACACCACGTCACCCCAACTTGCCAGCCCGAAGGGCAGGAACAAGCGATTGCCATCGAGCGGCGAGTGCATCAGGCCAACGAGCGTGAAGCATGCGCAAACGAAGAACACGGCTGCGGCGGTTCGAAAGTTGCGATCGATCGTCGCAGCCATTGCCCACGCCCAAAGCAAGCTGGTGATGATAAATCCCTGACTGAGCAACCGGATCGCTTCGTAACTCTCCGGTAGCGGAGGTGGCATATCGGTAATCGAGATTCCGGCGTCGCGCATGACTCCCGAACCGAGGATCTGATTCGAAAAGTTCACCGCCAAAAACGCTAACGCGGGCAGACAGGCGATGGCGACCGCCGGATAGTGCTTTCGCTTGGTGGCCGCAAAACTTTGAGCGGTAATTTCCAGACCGATGAACACGAGGATCGGGTAGATCACCGGCTTGGGGATGATGTCATTGAGAAACGTGAAGAAGCCGATCAGGCCGGCCGCACCGATCACCAGTGCCGTGCCAAGCGTGTAGCCGGATCGCCCACCCATCGCCTTGTACGCGGGGTGGCCAATGTAAGGCGTCGTTTGAATCACGCCGCCGGACAGTCCCGCCACAAGCGTCGCGATGGCTTCGACACCGACGACCGTCGGGGTGTGATAGTCGTCACCTGCGGCTGCGGCGCTTTCGGCGCAGTCGATCCCGCCGACGACGGTGGCGATCGCAAATGGCAAGGCAATCGGCAGATAGGGCAACGCGTCTTTCCATGCCGAGAGCCACTGCCCGTTCCAAGCTTCCATCCATCGCTGCGGCAACCACTCGACCGCACCGATCGTCGGCATCGTGTAGCCTTCGACACCAAGACCGCACATGAGGTAGTACATCGCGCCGGCGACTAGCAGTGCGCCCAGCGTCCCGGGAATGTGCCATGGCAACGGGATCCGCGCGATCAACGCCGTCAAGACGATCGACAAAGCGATCAGTCCCGGCAGCGGGCGACTAAGGATTTCGGCAAGCGGAAGGAAACTGATCAGGACCAATGCGATCGCGGCTAGCGAACCGAGTAGGCTGGCTCGTGGAACCGTCCGTCGAATCAACGACGTCGCTGGCGCACACACCAGTTTCAGGACACCGCTCATGACGATGCACCAAATGCCGATGTGCCATGTCCGATACGCCGCGTCTTCGGGCGCGAGTGCCAATCCGTTGGGATCGATGCCCTGCAGATAGGACGGTCCGAGAATGAAAAGACTGATGCCGAACACGCTGGGTGTATCCAAACCAAGCGGCATCGCGGTCACGTCGCTTCGGCCGGTCTTTTTTGCCAGCCGAAAAGCAAAGTAGACGAATGCCAAATCGCCGATGAGGACGCCGAGTGCGGTGCCCGGTACCAGGGCGGTGATGGCGAATTCGGACGGGAAGCCAAAGCCGGAAAGCAGGACGACCATCAGGAAGAGTCCCGTCAGGTTGTCCAGCATCAGCCCGTCTGGTTTGCGTCCGACCGAGCAAACTGGGAAAGGACCGTATCAGTGGCTCACCCGAGGCGACGTCAACGCATTTTTCGGGCTG
>JBCBLJ010000837.1:0-3655 GCA_038520195.1 Planctomycetota bacterium | reverse complement strand
CTGGGAACCGAAAAGCAAATCGGTGGCGCGTGGGGAGCAAACACTCGAACTGGATTCGGGCAAGTTGACAGAAAGCAGCGGATTGGTGTTTTCCCGCGTCAACGATACTTGCATTTGGTCGCACAACGACTCGGGAGGCAAAGCACGGCTGTACGCCTTTGACGAGAAGGGCGAGTCGTGTGGAAGGTTGACGCTGGAGGACGCCAGCGCCGTTGATTGGGAAGACATCGCGGGCTATACCGACGAAGTCCCGCGTCTGTTGATCGCCGATGTCGGTGATAACCAAGCGCGACGCGATACGGTCTCGCTGTATCTGATTGACGAGCCCGATCCGACCGAAAAGACAGAATCCGCGGCTTATCAGCACCTGAAAGTTCGGTACGAAGACGGAAGCCGCAACTGCGAGTCGGTCGCCGTCGAAATGAGCAATCGACGCATCCTGCTCGTTAGCAAGTCGCCTCTTGGCGCTTCGCTCCACGAAGTCCCATTGCCGCCCCGCTCGACCGATGACGGTCCCGTCCACCTTGACGTCGTTGCAAAACGGATCGGTTCGCTGCCACTTCCGATGGCGACGGGCATGGACTTGGACCCGAGTTCGGGCGACTTGTGGGTGACCAGCTATTTCCAGGCATTTTGTTTTCGCGGGCCCGAGCCGATCGAAGATCGGATCAAGACGACACCCGAAGGGTTCAAGTTGCCGCGGCTGAAGCAGATCGAAGCGATCGCCGTTGATGGCAACGGACGCGTTTGGGTGACCAGCGAAGGAAAGCCGACTAAGATGCGCCGAGTAATGACCGTCGATTCCCAATGAGTTCGATCAACGTCGAGATGGATGATGCACGTCTTGAGGTGTTTCGAAATCTCAATGAACGATCGACGGGCCGCGGCGAGGACCCGGATAGCTTTGTGGTCGAGGGCGCGTTAATCGTCCGCCGGTTGCTTGAGAGCGACTATCGCGTGCGGACGATTGTGGTCGACGCGGGTCGCGACTTGGAAACGCTCGGCACGATCCCTGCTGGCGTTGATGTCGTGACGCTCGCCCGGGACTCCATCGAAAAGCTCGCCGGCTTTTCATTCCATCGCGGTTTTTTGGCTTCGGCGGATCGACCTCCATTGCAAACATCCGACGAAGTCTCATGGGAGGGATCAGGGCTATCGCTTGCCTTGGTGGGCGTGAGCGACATGGAAAACGTCGGAAGCATGTTGCGATCAGCGGCAGCGTTCGGGGTCCGCCGTGTGTTGATTGATGATCGCACGGTCGACCCGCTTTCGCGACGATCGATTCGCGTGAGCATGGGCGCGGCCCTCGGGATGGAATTCGTTCGGTTCAAGCGCATCGCGGAGGACATCAGCAAGCTTGCGCGCCGCGATGTAGTCACATTGGCAGCGACTCCCGCCGAGGATTCCCTTCCCATCGATGCAGTGGACTGGGGTGATCGTCCGGTGTTGCTGTTAGTCGGCAATGAAGCCAGGGGGCTTTCCAAACGCGTTCAAAACGCGGCGACCCACCGGGTTCATATCCCCATGGATCGCCGAGCGATGGAGACGCTGGTCGACAGTTTGAATGTGTCGGTCGCGACGGCGATCTTGCTGCACGAGTTGCGACGGGCGGCCGCGCGACGCTGATTTTTGCTAGGATTCGTCGTAGGAGCGTCGATTCGTACAGTGGCGTTTCGTGAAGCGCTGTGAGGAATCGAGATGCAGCTCCATTGTCTTGGAACGGCCGGGTATCATCCGAACGAGACGCGGCAGACGAGTTGCTACTTTCTGCCGGAGTCAGGAATCTTGCTCGATGCGGGGACCGGACTGTTTCGTCTCACGGAGCATCTTTGCACCGACACGCTGGACATTCTGATCTCGCACGCTCATCTGGATCACATCGCGGGGCTGACGTTTCTGATCGACGTCTTGTACCAGCGACCGGTGGATCGAATTCGGATCTGGGGTGAGGCCAAAAAGCTGGAAGCGATTCGCGAGCACCTTTTCGCACCGCTTGTGTTCCCCGTGCCATTGCAAGCGGAATGGATGCCGATCGATGCGCAGTCCTTGTTCCGAATCGGGGACTGCGAGGTGAGCTGGCGACGTCAGGAGCACCCCGGCGGTTCGGTCGGCTATCGGCTGGCATGGCCGGGCGGTCCGAAACTGCTTTACTTGACCGATACCACGGGCGACGTGTCCGACGAAGCGGCTCGGTGGAATTCCGATGCGGACCTGATGATGCACGAGTGCTATTTTTCGCAGGAGTACTCAGAGTGGGCGGAAAAGACGGGGCATACCGCGACGCATCGGGTGGCGGAAATTGCCAGTGCGGCGATGCCGTCGAAACTGTTGTTGACGCACGCAAATCCACTTTCCGAATCGGCCGACGAGTTGCTGGCCGAGACCCGAGCGCGGCTGACCCGTCCGATCGAGACGCTGTTGGCCGAGGACGGCCTGGCGGTTGAGTTTGGTTGATAAAGCTCGGCGCATCGCGGTGAAATCCGAAATGCCCGAGAGGAGCTGCGAATCAGCGGGTTTCACGGTCGAAACATGAAGCGGCTCGCGACCCGAAATCGGCATTCTCTTTAATGCTTGGTCCAGGATCTGGACGAAGGATGGTTCACGTGGCGAACCGGTGGCCAGTTTCGGCTGTCGTGGTCGTTATCTGCGAATCGCAAAGGCGCTGAATCGGTGAGCCCGGAATCGGTGGCTCGGCGAGCCGAACAAGTTGGCTTGCCGCGGACTGATCGGTCGTTAAACTTTGCGGTTTCGATCGCGGCCCCGTGTCGCGTGACGTCTCGAATTCGTCGTTTCCATGCCGGAGGCGATGGTTTGAGCAGCGTGGATTCGCCAGCGTAGCTCAGTTGGCAGAGCAGCTGATTTGTAATCAGCCGGTCGTGGGTTCGAATCCCTCCGCTGGCTCTGGCGTGGCGACGACAGTGGTTCCGATGCCGATTCGCGACAACACGATTGTTTTGGGGGTTTGCCCGAGTGGTTAAAGGGGGCGGACTGTAAATCCGCTGGCTACGCCTACATTGGTTCGAATCCAATAGCCCCCATTTTTTGAGACAAAACGAGAGACCGAGGCTGGCCGGAAAAGGGGGCCAAATCCGGGTCGTATCCAATCAACGCGGGTGTAGCACAATGGTAGTGCAGCAGCCTTCCAAGCTGAATACGAGGGTTCGATTCCCTTCACCCGCTCTCTCGCTGCTGTAGCTCAGTGGTAGAGCACTTCCTTGGTAAGGAAGAGGTCATGGGTTCAAGTCCCATCAGCAGCTTCGTCCGCGGGGCAACGATTTCGACGTCTTTCTCAGGCCCCGGGTGATCGGAGGCCGCATCAAGACACCCGGCCAAGTTGCTGGCAGCCTCGTCGGAAGATCGCGACCGCTGGGCGAGTTGGTTCGAGTTTGGTCACTGATGGGTGACGAGATCGCCGTTTCGGTGGACCGGCAAGAACGAGATGCGAAGCAGACGAATTTCATCCAAAAAGACGTCGACGGGAGTCGTCTTCAGGAGACGAAACTTTGAGCGTGTTATTGGCAATTTTTGTCAATCAGCAATTGCAACAAAGCCCAGTTTTCGCAACAACTACGCCCCTCGCGATCGGCAATAGGCTTTGAGAGCAGCCGAGCGAGGATTGAGAAGAGCAGTAAATGGGCACCCTTGGTGGGTGATT
>JBCBLJ010000849.1:0-3566 GCA_038520195.1 Planctomycetota bacterium | reverse complement strand
GGTATGGCAAAAAGTGAAGCGACGAGCCAACCCAATCGATGGAGCGGGAGCCAAGCTGTTGGCGCGTGCCGAGGTCGCTGAGCAGGAAGAGTCGAAGGATGCGGTGAAAGCCTCCGACGAAGCCGAGCTCGCCCAGGCCACCGCCATCTTGATGCAGTGGGTCGACGCGGCTCAAAAGATCGTGGACGACGCGACCATTCGGTGGCACGGGGTTCCTGAGGTTGCCCGAAATCGTGGCGCTCAGAATGACTCGCAAAACCGATAGCGTGGCGTTCAACGCATCTTGACCGACGCGTCACACCAAGCCGGTCTCGTCCATCCGCCGGCGCGCACTTTGGTGATGACTCGATTGCATCATCCGCTCACGTTCGTGGGGCCCTCCTCCCACCGAACGTGAGCGGATTTTTTGTTGTGGCCACGTGTTGATTGTGCCACGGGTTTGTTGTGTCCACGTGACTGTCGGCGGATTGAGTCGGGTACAAAACAGGCCCGACGAGTGACTCAGGATTGCTCGCGGATGTCGGCCGTCAGAATCGCCTTTGCGGTGACCGAGTCTTTGCCGGCGGTAGTGATTTCGACCGCGACCTTTTGAGGCCCCGACGCATCGGTGGCGATGAAAGTCGCCGCAACGATTTGCGTCGATTTTGCCGCGACCGTGGGTGCAAATTCAACATCCCAGCCGTTGCATCGAATCGATTCCACGGTGAACGGCTGATCCCCTTTAAGCACCAAAACCTTCTTGACCTTTTCACCCGGTTTCACGCTCCCGAGCGCGATCGCCTGTGGCGAGATACTCAGTGGGCTCTTGATCGAACCGGAGACCTGGAAAGGAACCTTGGGACGTTTATTGTCGTTCGTGATCACGACGATTTCGTTTTGAAACGCCCCCGTCGGTGCGTCCTCGCGAAGCGTGACAGAGATTTCGTAGTCCGTTCGCGTGTTGGTGCGGCTGATGAGCCGTTTCCCGGTCACCATCCAAGGCACATTGCTGCGCACATCGACAATGTCCCAGTCGCTACGCCCGGCATAAAGCACCTTCGATGACTTGGTCGTCGGCTCGCCCTGATTCACCGATCCGAACTTGATCGAACCGGGGTGGAAAACCATATCGCTGCGAATGTAACCGTCGACTCGCAAACGCCCCTCGGCGTAGAAAGGCTGATCGACGATCACCGTCAGTGTGGCACCCTTTGATCCGCGGAACGTGTCCGTGTTGAAGCGAGCCAAGATTGATCCCGTTTCGCCAGGTTGGATGTAAGCGGTTTCGATGATCGGGGTCGTGCATCCGCAACTTCGACGCACCGTTTGCACATGCATCGCCCGGTTGTACGGATTGTAAACCGGAAAGCGATACTCGGTTTTCGCCGCCACCGCGACGGTACCGAAATCATGCTTCTTGACAGGGAATACCGACTCGGGAAGCTGGGCCGATGCTTCGGACGCGAAACCTGTGAGCAGTGCAGCCGTTAAAATGGCACCGATCGTTGAGCGAAACATAACTTTTTCCCCGAGTGGCGAGATCGTTGGTGTGAGGTGGTGGCGAATCGAACTCCGCGAGGTTCTCCCGCTGGGGGAGGCTACGTCACATGAGGAACGAGAAGAGACGCACCTTTAGAAAAAAGCGGACAAAACGGCCGTTTACCGCCAGGCCGTGAACCGCAACATCCTCCCAAAGGAACCCGCGACCGCTCAGAAGGCAATATAAGGGTTACACCGCCCCCTTAACCGCGAAATCCATTGCGACCGAAGACTCTCTTGCCGTCGGATGCAAATGTAGCGAAACGGCGCAACGTAGCAAGTCAGAGAAAGCTTTGCCGACAGATTTTCAACAGCCTTCGGAGACTGGTCGTTCCAATCGGGTAGGCGGCACGCTTGGGGGTATTTCGAACGGCCAGTTCGATTGGTGTGGTTACGTTATTAGGTTGTTCAATTGGCCCAATCGGTCATGATGCTGTGATGAACGAAAAGTCCGAAACACAAAATGAGGCGGCGGAGTTTGTCGCGGCGATGGCCCGGGTCCGCGAGGGAGACGATGACGCGATTGCGGAGCTGTGGAACGGCTACTTTCAGCGGCTCGTTCGTTTGGCGGCCCGCCGATTGCCACCCAATCTTCGTCGGGCCGGCGACGAGGAAGACATCGCGCTGTCGGCTTTCCACAGCTTTATTGCGGGAATCCGTCGGGACCAGTTCCCAGACCTCAGCGGCCCCGACAACCTTTGGGGCCTGCTGATAACACTAACTGGCCGGAAGGTGAACGCCCATCTTCGCCATCAAACGCGGCAGAAACGTGGTGGTGGCGCCGTTCGCGGGGAGTCGGTTTTCATGGACCCTGATGAGTCTCGTCGATCGGCGGGAATCAGCGGTGTCTCCGATTCCGTGGAAACCGCGGACCTCAACGCGGAATTGGCGGAGGCCTGTGATGGGTTGTTGGACCAACTCCCCGATGCCCAGCTCAGGCAGATCGCGGTGATGCGCATGGACGGGTTCTTGGTGGATGAAATTGCGGACCGCTTGGGGCTCAGCAAGCGGGCGACCGAACGACGCCTCCAGTTGATCCGACGCACCTGGACCGAGGCGGCGGAGGCGAGCGAAGAAGACGACGATTGACGCTCACCCTGCGGGCGGCGAGTCGTCGTGGCCATCCCGAACGAGGAGGGTTTTGCACGATGGAACTTAATGATTTGTCGGCGGCGAATTTGCGCTTGGTGGACGAGATCTGTTTGGCGTTCGAGAGCCGCGCGCGCCGTGGCGAAGCTGAATCGATCGAGTCGACGCTGGAGCGGTATCGGCAGCTCGCCGGAACGGTCTCCGCTGAGCATCTGGATTGCGTTCGGCGCGAGTTGCTCGCGATCTCGACGGAACTCGAAGGTGCAACCGACAGTTTGGAGACGCCTGGCGTGTTTGACTCTTCAACGCCATCCAGTGCGACTCCCAGTGACCAAGCCGAAGGGTTTGATTCGATCGGTCCCTACTCGGTCAGCCGTGTCGTCGCCCGGGGCGGCATGGGAGTGGTCTACAAAGCATTCGACACGCGGCTTGATCGGCCGGTCGCGATCAAGGTGATCGGATTCCAGGATCCGAATCACGCCAAACGGCAAGAGATGGTCGAGCGGTTTGAGCGGGAGGCTCGCGCGATCGCGGCTCTCTCTCATCCGAACATCGTCGAGCTGTACGATGTTGGCACCGAAAACGGATCGCCGTATGCGGTGATGGAATACCTGAGGGGTCGGACACTCGCGGTCGATTTTGGCCAAGGCGCGATGTCGTCGGCCAGGACGCGTTCGATCGGCATGCAGATCGCAGGGGCATTGGCGACCGCTCACGCAGGCGGCGTGATCCATCGCGATCTCAAGCCCCAGAACATCATGGTGATCGAGGACGGAACAACAGGTGAGACGATTCGAGTCAAGCTGGTGGACTTTGGGCTCTCGCGCGTGAATCAAACCGGTTGGTCGGACAACCAGTCAGACCGGACTCGTCTGGGGACCATTCTTGGGACGCCCGGCTACATGTCGCCCGAACAGGCGCGAGGTGAACCGACACGAAACGCGGCGGACATCTTTGGG
>JBCBLJ010000924.1:0-3098 GCA_038520195.1 Planctomycetota bacterium | reverse complement strand
GCGGGGCCGCGTTTTACATCTCCGGGCCTCAGTACGAGGCTTGGAAACACACGCAATTGATCGTCGATATGGTGCCTGGGCGAGGCGGGATGTTCAGCTTGGACAATGGGACAGGGCGACGCTTTCTGACGCGATCACGTTTATTGAAGACGGATGCCGATTGACGACCGGTTTGGTGGATCGCCTTGAGGTGAACGCTCAGCTCGAAAGCGTCGCGAGGACTTCCGGGACTTGCTCGGTCGCTTTCCCGCGAATCGTCGTGTCGAATCGGTCGCTTTGCGGCGTGTCATCCAGATTGATTTCGATGCGACGGCAATCGTCGCGGGTGGCTTGTACGATTCCAGCTGCCGGGTAAACGACGGCCGAAGTTCCGATCGCGATAAAGACGTCGCAGCGGCGGGCGAATGACTCGATTTGCTCGAGGCCGAATGGCATCTCGCCAAACCAAACGATGTGAGGGCGAAGCGTTCCACGAAGCTCCGGGCGATTGGGGTGCGGTGTCTCGGTGGTCAGGTCTTCTCGCCACGGAAAAACGTCGCCCGTCCGCTCACAACGTATTTTTAGCAACTCACCGTGCATGGGCAGCAAATTCTTGCTGCCGGCTCGTAGGTGAAGGTCATCAATGTTTTGTGTCACCAGAAAGAACTCGTCGTCATGCGTCGCTTCGAACTCGGCGAGTGCCTTGTGTGCCGCATTGGGTTGGATTGATTCATCGAGCAACTTGTTTCGCCGCAGGTTGTAGAAGCGATGCACCAAGACGGGATCGGACTCAAACGCTTGTGGTGTCGCGACTTCTTCGACGTGATGGCCTTCCCAAAGTCCATCGGCGTCGCGAAACGTTGGAATGCCCGATTCGGCTGAGATGCCGGCACCGGTAAGAACCATGACTTTCATGAGTTTGACCCAAAGGTGTGTCGTGCTCGAGCGCGACTGGAATCACGATAGCGACCCGGTGTCTGTTTGACTTCGCGTTTAAACACGACTGAAAAATACTCGGAGTGTTTGAAGCCGGTGAGCTGCGATATCTTGACCAGGCTCAAATCGGTGTCGCGCAATAGCTGGCAGGCGCGCTTGATCTGGACGCGGCGGATCTCCGCTTGCGGCGAGCGGCCGAGGTACTGGCGAAACCGCCGTTCCAGCGAACTGCGGGCGATCGGCACCTCTTCGAGGATGTGTGACACCGTTAAGCCCTCGCAGGCTCGCAACCGAATCATCTGAATCGCGGCGGCGACGTCTTCGTCATCGATCGCCATCACGTCGGTGGAAAGCCTCTCGGCGATTCCCAGCGGGGCGATTTCTTTGTGGAGGGTCTTGGGGGTCTCGCCACGCATCAGTTGATCGAGCATGACCGCCGCTTCGTAGCCGATGCGTTCGGCCGCCGGAATGATGCTCGAAAGAGGCGGATCGCAAAAGTCGCAGACGACGTGGTCGTTGTCGACGCCGAGCACGGCCGCCTCATCGGGAACGGAAAGCCGCGCGGTCTTGCAGGCCTCCAGCACGTGCTGTCCGCGAAAGTCGTTGCAGGCAAAAATGCCAACGGGTCGAGGAAGTCCACGTACCCAGTCAACGATCTCATCCTGAGTCCTCTGCCAGCCGATGTGAGTCGCGTTCGCCCAGTCCGATTCGTGGAGGTGAACCTGCGTCTCAGGCGAGTGCACGCCTCGATCTTTGAGGCCAGCGAGGAATCCCGTGCGCCGCTGAGCGGACCAGTGATGGTCGCTAAAGCCCGCGAACGCGAAGTGCTCAATGCCCTTGTCGGCGAGGTGAGCGGCTGCGGCACGACCGATCGCGTCGTGATCGTTTAACACCGACGGGAGCGCGTCGTTGTGGCGAATATCGCTGAGGTTCACCGTTGGGATACCGGTCTCCAACACCACGTCGATCAATTCGTCGGTCGCGTTTCGGGTAAGAATTCCGTCGCCGTCCCAGGACCGAAACCACGCTGGCGGGCCCGCCAAAAGCTCGCGGAGATCGAGTTGCACCGCCCAAGGTTGATTCTCGATTCGGTATCGACTGATGCCTTCGAGGACACTTCGGCCAAACGCCATCGTAGTTTCCACCAACAGCAATACCTTCGGCCGTCTCATGCCGGCGGACCCGCTTTTGATCGGCGGTGGCGAAGTGGTTTTGGTCACGAGTGTCCGGTTCCTGGAAGTTTTTCAGCATTCCGCGTTCAGATTCCAGTTGGAATATCTCTCAATCCTGGTTTAGCGGCAATCGGTACGTTGTTGGGAAACGCCTATATTTCGCGGGAAGAGATTCCAGGCAGCTATGGAATATTTCTTTTTTGAGATCACGGGCTCCATTTTGAAAGCGAATCCGCCGATTTGCAAACTTGACGCCACGTCAAAAGTGACCTACCGTCATTTTTGACACAGCGTCAGAAAAAGCGTGGGCGGCGAGCCCCGATGTCGTCTTTGTTTCTCGTTTCAAAATCGAACGAAATGGAAACGCTCACACGCAAGCAAGCGGAGATTCGCACCCGCGAAGCGAGGATCCTTACCCTCGCGCTGCCGATGGTGGCCCATGGTGGATTGGCCGGACTGAGCATGGACGCGATCGCGAGCCAAATGGCGTACGCCAAGGGAACGATCTACAACCACTTTTCGTGCAAAGAAGACATTTTGTTGGCGTTGGCGATTCGAGCCACCGAGACGCGGCTCGAGCTCTTCAATTTCGCCGCGGATCGGTCTGGTCGGGCCCGCGACAAGATGGTCGGCATCGGTGTGGCCTGCGAAGACTACCGACTACGGTTTACCGATTTGTTTCGCATCGAAAGCATGGTGCGTCACGAAGCGATCTGGGAAAAGACTTCCGAACAACGTCGTGAAGTCATGCAAACGTGTGAAGCCAACTGCATGGGCGTTGTCGCCAGAGTTGGCTTTGAAGCCGTCCAGAGCGGTGACTTGTCATTGCCTGAAGGGCGAACGGTTCAGGACATTGTGTTCGGTTTATGGTCGATCTCCTACGGCGGGATGATCATCGATGAGACCAGTCCCGGTCTGGATCAGATCGGGATCACCGACACGCACGCGGTGATTAGCCGTAACCATCCATGAGCGCATGGCAGTTACGGCGAATCACCGCGTGCGTGTCGG
>JBCBLJ010000344.1:0-8271 GCA_038520195.1 Planctomycetota bacterium | reverse complement strand
TGATCAACGTGACAAGCTGCACAATTGCGTAAAGGTCATCGTTGATCAAGTTCGAGTAATTGGTACTGCCAAACGCGGTCGTGCAGCAGTTCTTGCCACGGTCGCGGGAGCGGGCTCTCCAGCAATTCGCTCCGGTCAAGTTTGCTGTACCAGTGAGGCATATCTTTGTCGGATAATGAAATGCGATCTATCCGGGCACTGGAGGTGCTGCGATAGATCGCGCGTTGAAATTTGTCGCTTCGTCGAACCGCCTATTGCGGACCAGCGCTAGGTGGTGTGAGGAGGCCGTCCCGAAAGAGGCGTCCAACCCGTTTTATGCTATCCTCGCGATCATTGGCTGAATTTTGTCTTCGTAGTCACCACCGAGTGAATCGAGTTCGTGGTACTCATCAAACTCGCACCGGTTATCTCGCACGAAGCTTAACAAGGTGGCGATTTGATCGTGACGATCCTCCTCGCCAAGAATTTCATCGAGAGATTCCGCGTGCTCGAGCAACGAGATTGTCCGCTCACAGATGGCACACGCCATGTCAAATGCGCGCAACCGCGTGATTCCAGGAGTTCGCAGTAGACGGATAAGCTGCTCCGGTCGGCGTTCGCATGCGAACATGTGAAAGACGTCTTGATCGGCGCTGGGTCCCAGATCGCTTAGCGATGAACACTTGCCCGTAAGCCAATCGCGTATCCGCGATGCTGAGTAAATTTCCAGGTATGGCATAAAAACGAAATGTGATCCATCCGGGCACTGGAAGCGCAAAGATAGATCGAGCGTTGAAGTTTGTCGCGGACGGTTGAGCGCGACGTGACGGGCTCTATTAGAACCCGTCGTACCGATTCAGGCCAGCTGATTCGGCGAGAGCTTCCAGACCGGGTAGAAAGGGCTGAGTGACCGCTATCGTCATCGTCGGCGGTGTCCTTGTACTTTCGATGGAGCAAGGGCAAGTTGTAAAAGCCCTCAGCCATTGCCTCGTCCCAAAGACGTTTTTCTTCTGACGTTCTTGGCTATCGGCGTACCACCATGGGCTAGACTCCGCACGTGCATGTCATGTCATTGTCCTGCCTTGTTTACGTCGGAGATTGGATCGCGGCACATGATCGATTTGTCCATCCCGTGGAAGTTCAAGTGCCCGTCCGAAACGGACACCATTGCGATCATGGGTGTTTGCGGGGCAACGAAGTCTGAAATGAGAATAAATTGGCCACTCACGTTGACGTAGCCAGCAAACCGCGATTTACCCGTTCGTGGGATCTCGATCGAAAACGCAGCACATAGATCAAGTTGTTCGCGGTCGAGTATCCCAAGTTGGCCACATCCGAATCCCGGAAACTGCTTGTCGAACATCTGCTTCATTACAGTTTCGCGGTCTCGAGCGGACGTCACAAATTCAACGGATTCGACGGCGTCTGTTATCCGCTTCGTTTCAGATTCAAGGTAGTTGTTTGGGTCCTCTTTGAAGTCATCCCAATCGGAATACTCTTTCGACGTCCGAAAATGCTGCCCTTCGTATTCCATGTAGTTGTCGACCAGGTTTGAGTCGCCGGAAACGCCGCAACCCGTCACAGGCAACAGAGAGACTACGCACGACGCAGCAACAAAGAGTTTCATGATCGGGCGTCGAAGTTTGTCGCGGACACTTGAGCGCGACGTGATGGGCTCTATTAGAACTCGTCGTACTGAGTCAGGCCAGCTGATTCGGTGAGAGTTTCGAGACCGAGTAGAAAGGGCTGAGTGACCGCTATTGTCGCTGGCGGCGGTGCCTTTGCACTTTCGGTGGGCCGTAAGACGTCCGCAACGTACCAGTCTCAAGACCCTTAACCCATCGCTTCATCCCAAAGACGCTTTCCTTCAGGTTCTTGGCTCTCGGCTGAGCGAGGTCGAGCCACAGCGTGCCCATGAATCCTCGACCAAATCGAATTACCACAAAGTTCGCGAAGACCACGAAGACGGCTCCATGTGCGAACGTCATCGATCACAGGGCGGCGACAGGGGATCAACCACTCCAGCAACCTCGGGTTTGTCGATCATCGTGCATCGCATAGTTCTCTTCCTTTGCATTGCGTTTGATCCCGGGCGAAAAACGCTCCATCGCGCGCGGACAGCGAGAACAGCATCATCGACCGGGACTACTTTCAGTCGATCTCTCGCGCCCGGTGCATCCAGGTGAGCAAGATCGCGTTTGGAACCAAGAAATAGAGGGCAAGGAATAGCCAGGGAACACGAATCGTGCTTTCGGAATAATGAACCGGGCCGTCAAACGTGCCGGATTCCAGTGCAAGTTCCGATTGAATAGAGGCGTAGAGGTACAGCAAACCACACCCAAGCAGCCCAACCAGTAAGCAGTTGAGGATGACCACGTTGCGCGTCGTTCGCGACCACCGGGGTTTTCCCGAGTCGGTCCGAGGTGCCTCGTAGGGATTCTCAGAGGGGAGTTTTGTCGACACTGAATAGGCTGAAAAGTTCCTCTAGATTGGGATTCATCACTAGCAGAACGAAATGCGATCTATCCGGGCACTGGAGGTGCCCGGGATAGACCTTGCGTTGAAGTTTGTCGCGCATGCTTGAGCGCGACTTTACGGGCTCTATTAGGACTGGCGGTTCTGGTTTAGGCCAGTTTAATCGGCGAGAGCTTCAAGACCGGGCAGATGGGGCTGAGTGACCGCTTTCGTCGTCGCCCACGGTGACCTTGCACTTTCGGTCGGCCGTTAGAAGTGCGCGACGCAGTGATTACAGCAAACGGTTTGTCTGTTGTGGCTGAGCAGACTGATTCGCTCACCAACGATGCTGTTTCCATCGGGGGCTGGCACCAATGCATGAAAGAGGCAGTGGTGCCGAGATTCTAGTTCCAAGGGTGCGGCACCATCCATGCCGCCGAGTCTTAGACCTGTTCGCTGAATGGTCTTTTCGAGTGCACCCCAAGCCGACCGAAACAGCAGATCGGCGATCCCATCACGGTGGAACCGCCGACGCGATTCAAAGACGATTGGGCGTGACTTACTTACGCCGTCGGCGAAGCGCCAAACCTGCGCCAGCGAACGCGAGCAAGACCGCGGACGATGGTTCGGGAATGGCCGAAGCGCTTGTTTGAAGCGTTACCGTGTAACCGAACACGTCGCCCAGTGCGGTTTCTTGAAGCCATACCGTGTAACTACCTGCCCCGAGCGGACCGTTCACACCGGAGCCACCGAAGTCTTCTCCAGCGGGGATCGGGTCGGTCAGCAGGTTTGCGCTGCTGTCGCCGCTGCCGATCAACCTCGCGATCAAAAGCTCCGACGCCGTTCCATCCGCTTGCGGACCATCATCGAATCCGAGGAAATGTCGATCACCGTCGATCGAAATCATCATTGAGTCCAGCGTGCTTCCCGCCCCGACTTCAAACGTGAAGATGTCCGCGTCTTGGCTGTTGATGTTGAAGATCAAGCCCGTGACGCTGCTCAACCCGATCGGCAACAACCCGACGTCCGTTGGCGCCAATCGGTCATCACTCAGGTCACCATCCCCGCCGTCTTCATCATGCAGGTTGGTCACCGTCGACGCGAAGAGTGCGGGACTCGTTATCAGCAGGGCGAAAGCAAAAAACAAGTTACGCGTCATGATCGCCATATTCAGAAAAGAGGAGAAGGGAAACCACGCAAGCGAATATAGATGATCGCTTGAGGATTTGCCGTCATCCGCGATGCGAATCCGCAAAAAATAGCCGCTCGTTGACGCCTCCCTCTTAGGGATCAGATGGGGCAACCGGGTGGGAGTTCACCGTCCCCCACCCTTGATCACCGACGACGACTCGCCTCGCGTGTTGGTCTCTAGAAGATCAGAAACGCGGCGATGGCCGCTGCCAGTTGAGTTGGTCTCCGGACGCCGTTCGCCCCCCCGGAAGTGGTTCCGTCGATGGCAAGTTGGAACCATTGAACCCGTTCACCGAGTCTCTGGAAAAGCTTGAATTCACGGGCTGTCCCAGTGGGACACCATTCGGATTTTGACCGCCCGACGCGCCCGAGAAACCTCCACGGTTCTCCGGTGGGATGTATCCCGCCGGGTAACCCACGTTCGGCGTGAAGTTGTTTGAAGTGAAACCGTTCGGTGCAAAATTGTTCGGCGCGAAGCTGTTGGGTGGCGTGTAGCCAGGCGGACTCGGCGCTCGCGTGAGATCAATCACTGGCAGACCACCGGATCGCGCCGATGACACCGCGGGTGCGACGTTGGGGGTGCCATTTCCGAAGGCGGGAGCGTTCCCGAAGTTGGTGCCGAAACCGGCGTTGGGATTCGATTGCCCCACCCATCCGGTCTGACGGATGTTGGTGCTCGGTTGTGAAACACCGAGCGAGTTCACTGCACTCGGTCCGCCGGGACTTGTTCCGTTTGCCGACCGTGGGCCGAAGCTAGAACTCGGGCCAAGGCTCGAACTCGGCGCAAATCCAGTTGTCGGGGCATAATTCGAGTTGAAGGAAGCCGAAGCGTTGAACGACGAATCCGGAGTTGTGGGAGGCGGCGGAACTCGGGTCGACGCACCGAACGGGCTGATCCCGGACGTTGTCTGAACTGGGGAAAGCTGTGGTTGGAGCGGCGATACGGGCGTCAACGGCGATGCTTGGCCAAGGGGTGAAATCGGGGCATTGGTCGCGTTTCGGCAACCCGAGGTCAACGAAAACAGGAGCGCCGCGGCAGCGAAAGCCGGGACGAATCGTGATGGTCGGGTGGATAGCATTTCAAAGCTCGAAACGGAAAAGGAAGTCCTCGACGCCGCCTCCGAAGCGCACGCGGCTCGGCCGTCCGACGGGCTTTAACAAAAGTGCAGATTTTGCCGAAAGATCAAATGCCACGATCGATCGTCACTCGCCTTTGGCCCCGTAGGAGATAACAGGGAGAGCACCGTCGAAAACGTCCCGTTCGGCTAGCGATGAGCTACAGCTTTCACTGTGTACCGCTGTATCCGCCGAGAGTTTTGGCATATTCCATCCGTGAGCAATCGATGTCATTCCTAAATCGGTGCTGGAGAAGCGTCCCGAATCGCGCCGAACGCGGTCCGTTGCGGGTCCAATTCGTGATCACGAGCATGCCTGTCGGTGGCGCCGAAACGTTGCTGGTAAACATGATGCGACGGATGGATCCGCAAAAGGTCCTTCCGGAGGTCGTTTGCCTGAAGGAGCGGGGGCCGCTCGGGGATGAAATCGCAAAGGAGTTTCACGTCCACAGCGATTTGATCGGTGGCAAATGGGACGTCGGTGTCGTTTGGCGATTGGCTCGGCTGATGCGATCGCGACAGATCGATGCCGTGATCACCGTCGGCGCGGGCGACAAAATGTTCTGGGGACGACTGGCGGCCTTCGTCGCTCGCGTACCCGTGATTGCTTCGGCGCTGCACAGCACGGGTTGGCCCGACGGCGTCGGCAAACTCAATCGCCTGCTCACGCCGATCACGGATGCGTTCATTGCCGTGGCGGACTCTCACGGAGACTTCTTGCGAGAGTTCGAACGCTTTCCAGAACGCAAGGTGCACGTGATACGGAACGGTGTGGACTGTGATCGCTTCCTTCCAAGCGACGTTAATCGCCGTGACGTGCGGAACGAACTGGGGCTACCCGAAGACGCTCGGCTCGCCGGTTTGGTCGCCGCACTGCGTAGCGAAAAGAACCATTCGATGTTGGTTCGCGCGGCCGCAGAACTACGTGAATCATTCCCCGAGTTGCACTGGTTGGTCGTCGGCGATGGCCCGGAGCGAGCGTCCATTGAGTCGCTGATCTCAGAACTCGATGTCGCCGATCGCGTGCATCTGCTCGGTACGCGGCACGATACGCCGCGGATCGTCTCCGCACTCGACGTCTTTACGCTTTGCTCCCTCAACGAAGCCTCCCCGGTTTCGATCCTCGAAGCACTCGCGTGCGGCGTGCCGGTCGCCGCATCGGACGTTGGATCGATTTCTGAATCGATTCTTCCGGCGAAGACCGGATTTCTCTTTCCGTCGCAAGACCTCGACGCGATGACAACCGTCATCACGAAACTCTTGACCGAGGTGGATCGCGAGACGATGGGTCGCCAAGGTCGTGACCTCGTTCAGCAGACCGGATCACTCGATTCGATGGTGCGCGGCTACCAAGATCTCGTGGTAACGCACTACGATCGTGTTGCTGGGCGAGCGGAACAATCCAGGGCTTCGCGCCGAGTCGGTCGCTTGCGCGAAGCGCGTGTGCCGAAGTGAGCGTGACTTTCGTGGAGTCGGATTTGGCCGGTGTGTGGCGGCGGCCGGCCGATTCTCAGGTCTCAAGCTGTCGATTACGATGAACCCGTAGCAGTTCTCCTTTCGACCATCGGTAATGTCGCTGACCAGCAAATTCATCGTTCTGCTTGCCAAACTCTTCAGTGGCTTCACCGTGCGCTGGGTGGATTGCCAGCCCGACACGTGTCAGCGAATCTACTTCGCCAACCACACCAGCCACCTGGACGCTGTGGTGCTCTGGTCCGCGCTACCCAAGGAATTACGCTCGATCACTCGACCGGTGGCAGCCAAGGATTACTGGAGCAAGGGTTGGATCAAGCCACACATGGCAGAGAGTTTCAACGCGTTGCTGATCGATCGAAAAGAGATCAAGGTCCATCGAAGCCCCATCGACATCATGCTGCAAGAGATGGGTGACATCTATTCGTTGATTGTCTTTCCAGAAGGCGGGCGTTCGTCGGGAGACGAAATGGGTGAGTTCAAGAGTGGGTTGTACTACATGGGGAAAAAACGCCCGGACCTGGAACTCGTGCCCGTCTACATCGATAACGTCAATCGTATTCTTCCGCGGGGCGAGTTCCTGCCCGTACCGCTGCTGAGTTGCATCACGATCGGATCGCCGATCTTCCTTGAAGCAGGTGAACCAAAGACACAGTTCCTTTCTCGTGCTCGAGATGCCGTCCGTCGGCTGAAGGATGTGTAAGGCCGCGAGGTCGGTTTCCGATCCACGCCACCAAGCTTATCGGGCTCGCACGAGGTCCTCGGGCGAGATTTTCCCGCGAGCAAGCGTCGGCTCGATTTCCTTCAGAAAGCGGTCGGCATCCACCGGATAACCGGCCGTCGGCTTCAACGCCCGATCCCCCGCGTGTCGCGATACAAAGTATCGATTCAAAGACTCCATCGCTTTCTCACGGAGATACTTTGCGACCATTGAAGAGAATGCGACGGGAGCGAACGAATCGCCTTTCACCGTAAAGCGGATTTCAAACGGTCGCTCACCGTAGGGCACTCGATAGTGGCTCTGCGTTTTCGTTTCCGATCCGACCGCAATCAACGAGTCCTCGAAGGTGGCTTGTAGCGGAGGGGCATAGAATCGCCGTCCGCCATGACGGTCACAATAAACGGAGATGCGTTCGTCCGTGTCCCCGAGTGCGTCGAGACGCCGGCGGACGAGGTCCAGTGTCAGGTGGGACAGTAGGTCGGACTTGTTGGCACCGCCGCCGCACCATTGGTTGAACGCCCTTGCGGTGATGACACGTGCTTCGATGGCCTCAAGTCGTGCATCACCTTCTTTCCAGTGCTCGATGATCGGTTCAACGCCCTCGATCGCGACCGACTCCTTGGCAAAGTCAGCAAGCCAAGGTGATTCACGCAATGACAGAACATCGGTAGGAGCGAAGCCACTCGCGAGTGAGACTCGATCGCGGGCGAGACCGCTCCAACGAGCCCCCGCAACCGCGACGCTCTCGAGTTTTCCGTAGCCTTCGTCGTTCGACGACCGCGCGGAAGACGGGCGGAAGATCGCTTTGGAGTCGTCCACCACGATGCTCGACTTTCCTAGCTTCAGCGGGGTTGAGAGCCGTTCAAAGGATGTCTCAAAACGGCTTTCGTCGATCTTCCAGACCGACGCGCAGACCACGAGCGGCCCGAGCTTCGGACCGTAGCCGGCTTCATCTGTCGCGATCACCCTCATGGCGTCTCAACTCGGACTCGCCGGACGACTCGGAAGCAGCCCTCGGAAACTGCTCCGCCGTCCAACAACGGGTTGTCCAGCGTCGTCCACAATCCACTCTCGACCTGCATGCCAAGGTTAACATCGATGGTCAACCCAAGTGACTCGTTTTCTTGCACCGTTGGGAGCCGAAAGCCCGGCTTGGTGAGGTCCGCCTTCGGAGGAAGTTTCGACACGAGAGTGTTGTAGCACCATTGTTCGCGCGGGATGCCCTCCCGTTCACTCAACCAGTTGCAGTACGCGGCCGCTTGCTGTGGAGCGATTGATTTCGCTGGAAGCTGTGAGTCGCTTCCGTCCGACGCCCCCGCTTCCGAGCCGGTCTCACGG
>JBCBLJ010000946.1:0-3016 GCA_038520195.1 Planctomycetota bacterium | reverse complement strand
GATGCCGGTACCGCGCCACTGATCTCTAGCACCCAGACTTCCGCGTCGACGGTGCCGGATTGGTCACGATCGGACCAACGCAAATCATGAAGCGTGTTCTCTGTGGGTTGGCCCAGTGCGGTGTGGACACGCTGTGTCAAAAGTCCGTCCAGGCCGGCGCACTCGTCCACCTCATTGAAGTGCGTGAGAGGGACACCCGGGTAGAGTTCGCGCGACCCATCGCGTGAAAGAACCGGGGGCCGATTGGAATCATTCAGCATCCCTTCGACCAGATCGCTCGCCGGCAGAAGATCCTTCAAGCCTTGTTGGTACTGAATTCCAATGAGGTCACATCCGAAATCGTCTGCGATGCGAATGGCGGCGACGTACGTTCTGCACTGATCCAAGATTTGTGCATCGGTGAGATCTGTTTCGTGGTTCGGGCCGGTATGGAACTTCATCCCCGCGTCGTCGAGCCAACTCCGAACCGCAGTTGCCTCCGCGTCTGACACGGATTTTGATTCATGGTAAAGGGCCGATTGGCTGAGCCGCTCTTTGAAAACGCCCATTGGATTGAGAAGGTGGTCGGGGATGATTGCATTAAACATCCCCATGCATCCTTCATCAAAGACGCCCATGATGGCCTTGTCTGCTTGCAGTTTTCGGGCCAGATCACCGCCGAGTTGTCGAGTTTCCGGCGCAACCTCTCCGACGTCGAAGGCCCGAACGTGGGAGACGTCGTGATCGATTGAACCACCCGTCAGCCACTGACCGAGCCTGGACCGAAACCACTCATCTTCGAAAGACTCACTCCACAGAGAGTCGTAGTCGACACCCGCTTTGGTCAGCGAACCGTTGAGGTTCAGCAAACCAACGAGCCCCGGCCATTGACCGGACCAATTGGCCACCGTCAAAATCGGGCCTCGATGGGTCATCAAGCCGGCAAGAAGATGATGCGAATACTGCCAGACCGCTTCGGCGACGACCAGCGGTGATTCGGGATCAAGGCTGCGAAAGACATTCATCCCCTGCTTTTGGGACGAGATGAAGCCGTGGCCCGATGCTTCACAGAATTCGTGCCCGCGCTGGATGGACCATCCATGGACTTCAAAGGCTCTACCGAGCGCTGCTTCCATCTCCCGCTGGGCGGGCCAGCAAACTCGATTCGCGGAATCACGGAGGTCGCCCGAAGCGACGAGGATCGCAGTCTTTGTCATGGAAATCGATTCAACAGTTGCTTGTGATGGAACGCCAAATGGCGAGGGCCGCGCATTCGCGGGTCACTTATTGGCGGGGGACGAGTGCGTCCAGTCCGAACCTTCGCCCGTGATCCCCGTTTCCCATGATGGTGAACGTGATCCGATTGGTCCCCTGGCGACGGACGTTGATTGGAACCCGGCGACATTCAAGGACAGAGAGGATTCCGATGAACCTTCCATTGACCGTTTGCACCTGCCCATCGTGGTCCAACTCGACGCGACCGTAGTCGGGGCCGATCGTGTAGATCACGTCGTGCTCGCCACTGGGCAGCGACTCAAACTCCAAGGTCAATCGATCACCGGGTTTTGCATCCTTCCACAGGAGTTGTGCGCCGGAGGACCAGTCGAAAAGCGTGTATCGATCGGTCTCGACGCTTCCGCCAGTTACTTCGATGACGCGCGCCGACTCGCCTTCGATCGCGCCGGGAATCTTCTTCGCGGGTGTCAGATCGGTGTCTTTCAGGGCAACGGTCTTGGCGGCCAACTCGGGGGTAGAACCCGTCGATCGGGCACCGGGAATCCCATACCAGAACACCGTTCTCGCGTAGTTCACGCGAGTCTTTGACCAGTGCCACAACTCCATGTCGAAATCGATCGACGACCGGAACGGAATCGCATCCAAGGAGCGGATCCGCGTGTTGACCACCGGACCGCCCAGCAACGCGCCGCGTCCGACCGGCTGGGCGTGAAAGGGCCTCGTGAAGTTCTCGGGGCGACACCATGCATAGCCGTAGTAGTCTTCAGTGCCAGTGCCGAAGTGTGACGGAAAGGCTTCGCCATCGACGTAGATCTTTTCATCGCCTTCACCCCACCAGCGTGCCGCACCGGAAAACAACATGATGCTGTCGCCGACCAGGAGGCCTTTTCCGTTTGCGTCCAGAAATCCCAAGTCGACCACGCCGTCTCGCTTGTCCTGTGTCTTTGCGATCCCTGTCGAGAGATTTTGGTCGGAACGCCAGTCTGCATGAAAATGCATCGACGAGTCGGTCCAACTCCAGTTGCCGCCAGTGACGACCAAACGCTGCAGCGCGACCGAGTCCTGCGAAAGATTCTCGAACGTGATCGACGCTGAACGCTGAAACGGCATGACCCAATCACAGGAGTACGTGCCGGTTCCAAGTCCCGTCATCCAAGTCTGAAAGTCCGCGGGCACATAGCCTGCGGTAAAGAACTCCGCCAGCGGGACGCGCGCCGTGACGACGCCGTCGAATCGAAGTTCAATGAGCGTGGATCGCCGTTGTTGTGGCGTCAAAGCAGTCGCGGTAAGCGAGATGTTTCGGATCGCCTTGGAGCCGTGGAGATCGAATGTTCTTCGGCCACCGGGCCCGATGACCAGGTTCGATTCGCTAAGAAACGCTTCCGCATTGTCCTCCATGCGCGTCGTCAACGCCTTGGCCGTTTCCGAACGAAGTGTCTTGAGCGCACGCCAACGCTCAAAGGAAAACGATTCGACGTCTGTTCCGGGATCGTAGCTTCGATAGCCGACGTGGTAATAAAACGACTCATCGAGCCGATCGTGATCACCCATCTCTTGCGCGGTCTCATAGGTGATCCGGCATGCCTTCGCAAAGGGAATCGGCACAAACAGATTGTGACCGCGTCGTTCGTGCGGCGTTTCGGCGGCGACGCCGTAGGCCAAAACCGGTTCGTCCCAGGCACTGCCATCGCCATCGGGACCGCCGTCGATGAACTGCGAAGCGGGGGCGGCAAGGATCGGGTCTTCCGAGTCGTCCAGGTATAATCGAATCGTCCCGTCGGAGAACGGTTTGCCCGACCGG
>JBCBLJ010000095.1:0-15596 GCA_038520195.1 Planctomycetota bacterium | reverse complement strand
TTCACGTCATCCATCCCATAATCGTGATCGCCAGGATTGATCACGTTCCAGTGCCGCATCATCTGCCAACGCGCGGTAGGGCCACACAGCGTTTCGGTGATGACCTTGTAGGCATCGTCGGTGCTGGGCGGATACAACACCAGTTCCATGTACCAGACGTCGTCTTCCCAGCACATGATTTGAAAGTCGTAAGCTTCGAGGTGCTTGTAGGCCTCCACCGTGGGTTGGTCGCGGAACATCCAGTCGTCGCCGCCACCGAGCATCTTCCATCCGTCGCCGCTACGCTGTTGCAAACCGCTGGTGATGGCGTGACAACTGAGACCGCAAACCTTGTAGGGTGCGGCAAGCTGAGGAAGCCGGCCGACGTAGCTGCCCGAATCGGGAACATCGCCGACACGACCGGTACCGGGACCGGTCGCATCGGTCCCGACCCGCCCATCAGCCGTCACGTTTCGACCGTCTTTCCAAATCGTGTAATACTGGGTTTTGGTCGCGGGGTTGGCGGGCAATGTCGCGTTGATCACCGCCGTGTTGCGGCGCCACTGATGGTTCACAATCGTTGCGGAACCGGCAACCGGAACGTCGTCCCAACCGCCAGGAGGATCCGGTTGATCGGCGATCCGAATTGCACAGTGTTCACCATCGCTGGCAAACAACGCCACAAAGCGAACCCGCCAATCGCCATCGGATTGTTGCAGTGTGTCACCTAGCGGGTAGCAAACGTGACACTCGAGATTGCCCATCTTCAGCGGTGTGTTGGCTTGGGGTTCGATCTCGAAAGCGTTGACCGAAAAATCGGTCAGTCCACGTCCGACAACGCCGACGTATCCCGATGCGGCACGGTTCCCGACGCCTTGCGAGACAACGAAAGTCTCGCCCGAATCGGTTTGCAGTGTTGCGGTGACTTTTGTGTAGTCTGCGACCGGTTCCGTCGAGAGTCTCATCGTCACGCTTTCGCCCGGTTTCAATTTTGGTGCATCGACGAGTCGCGACTTGCGTCCGTTCTTTCCAGGTTTGCCGACGAAGCCAAACTTCCCATCATCGCTCCAACAAACCTGTTCGACGTGCCGTGCCTTGCTGTAACTCTCCAAGAGATTCTTCGCACCGAAAGCCAATCCCATCCGGCCGTAACCCGGCTGATACATTTTCCACTGTTCGGAGTCCCCGTCGCGGCGAACATCCACTTCACCCTGGTACGTGAAGCGGCCCGAAATCGACCAAGCTCCGCTCAGTTTCCAGTCGTTGCGATAGACGATTCCCGCCGGCAGGGACGGATCGTACTCCAATGGCATTATCCCGCCGGATCGCTGGTGTGTTTCGTAGTGAAATGGAAATCCGGTGGATCGCGCGCGGTCTCCGTAGTTGAGTATCCTTCGTCGCAACGCGCCCTCTTTGATTTGCCAGTAGCCGGGATTAAGCGTTTCCCAACCCGCGCCGAGGCACAGCGAGTCAGGGCCGGAAAACGTGAAGGAAGCTGCGGATAGCGAGGCCTCCTTCGAAGCAATGGATGTCGCCACGGCCGCTGCACCGGTCGCCTGTAGGAATCGTCGTCGATCGAGTGAGCTGTCGGACATGAAGGCGGACCTGGTGGGCGGAGGAAAAGTGGCGTACAAGCCGTTGCCGCTTGCCGGTCGTAGCGACCGTTCGTCTGGTTGGTTACAAAAAAAGGCAGTCGCGCGCAGCGACTGCCTTATTTGGTCTCCCGCTCGAAGCGGGGCGTGCGTCCCGTGCTAGATTTCCCAGCCGTCGCGGTATTCGCGTTGGACGAACTGATTGACCTGGGGAACGTTCGGGCTCATCAACTTCTCGGCGTCCCACTCGATACGTTGCCCTTCACCGGCACGCAATGCGAGGTTGCCGACGAGAATCGTCTCGGTGAGGCGACCGGCGTAACCAAAGTTCGCCATCGTGCCGGGTTCGTACTCGCCCCGGCAAGTTTGCACGAATTCCCACTTCTGCCGCTGGTCGCCGCCGGCCTTGTAGGGAATACGTGGGAGTTTCTGTTCCGGCGGCGTGTAGTCGGCGAAGTCTTCACGCGGCAGAAGGTAGTACTTCGCGCCGTAGTCATCGGGCGAGAAGACGATCCCCTTGCTGCCAACGATGACCGCACCACTTGTTTTTCGTCCGCCGTCTTTCTGTTGCTGGATTCGCTTTTGGAACGAAACCGGCAGCTTGCTGATCAACTCCGCGTTGGGCAATTCACCGCCATCGGACCAATAGAATTTGCACGGCGGCAAGCCTTCTCGTTCGGGGAACTCGAACATCAGGGCGCTGCTCGCAGGATAGGTTTCGCCTTCGTAGATGCCCGGATTCTTCACGGCCGTTACGGCGATCGGGTCCCAAAGCTTCAATGCCATGACCGGCATGTTGGTGGTGTGGCATGCCATGTCCCCAAGGGCGCCGGTGCCGAAATCGACCCAGCCTCGCCAGTTGAAAGAGTGATACTTTCCTTTTACGTAGGGACGCATCGGTGCCGGACCGATCCAAGCGTCCCAGTTCAGATTGCTCGGGATGGCGTCTTCACCGGAGGGCCGTCCTTCACCCTGAGGCCAGACCGGACGGTTCGACCAAATGTGAACTTCGCTGACATCACCGATGGCTCCGCTCTGGATGACCTCGACGGCTTCGCGAAGACCGTTTTCACTGGTCCCTTGATTGCCCATTTGGGTCACGACGCCGTGCTCGGCGGCCGTTTCTCGCATCATGCGTGCTTCGCGAATCGACCAAGTGAGCGGCTTCTGGCAGTAAACATGCTTACCCATTCGCATCGCTCGGACGGCGGCAGCGGCGTGGGTGTGGTCGGGCGTACTGACGGTGACGATGTCGACCTTGTCGCCGACCTTTTCGAGCATTTCACGGAAGTCGGAGAACTTTTCGGCCTTCGAGAATTCGCGGCCCTTTTTATCGACGCGGTCGCCGTCGACGTCGCAAAGTCCAACGATATTGACGCCCTGTTCACCGATGTGGCTGGTATCGCTGCCGCCCTTTCCACCGACGCCGATGCACGCGGCACTCAAACCTTGAAGTGCGGACTCCTGGGCCTTCAACTCGGGCGTGGTGCCGGCCCAATAGCCGACGCCGATTGCCCCGGCAGCTGCACTTTTCCCGAGAAAGCCTCGGCGGTTGGTTCGATTAGTCATTCAGTGTGTCCTTCAGTCGAAAAAAGGGAGAACAATGGGGCGTCCGCGAAGGGAACCCGTTCGTGCGGTGGGAATCCGTGCGGGTCGAGCAAGACGCGCAGGCGTGGTGGACCCGTAAGAATAACCGGCGAGGTCGCCATCGACAATGTTTTGGGGCAGTCTCTTCGCCCCTGAGACTTCATTGCAATCCTCAAAAGTTGTGTCAGATTGGAGTGTGTCCCGGCATTCGAATCCGTCTTCACGTACTTTGCCATGAAACCAACGCTCTTTACCCGCCTGACCTCCATGATTTGGCTGCTGGTCCTGTGCACCCTGACTGGCTGCGGCCCACGAAAAGCCGTCCCTCCGATCTATGCAGCGAACTCTGATGGAGCTGATACCCCCCAGGCAAACCTGATGGCGGCAAAGGATTCCGCGCGTAAAAACACGCAGTCACCGAGACCGAGACCGACTCGGCCGGCACCGGCGGCGGAAAAGATCGAGAAGGACGACCCGACGGCGGTGGCGGCGCTGGAGGCAGCCGGATTCTCACTGAAGGCACAGACCATCGTCGGGGTCACCATTGCGAGCGAGTCCGATGTGAGTGATTCGTTTGCGAGTCTTCGAGGCGTGCCGAACGTCACCGAAGCGAGGTTCACCGGACCGGGCATCAGCGACAACGGCCTCGAAGTCATCGTGGACATGAAGAAACTCACCAAGCTCGACTTCACCGACTCGGCCATCACCGACAAAACCCTCGACTCGGTCGCGAAGCTACCGGGACTGCAGATTCTCCTGCTGCGGCGAACATCCGTCAGCGACGACGGGCTCGGAAAACTTGCTCCGCTGCAAAAGCTGCGCTTGATCGACCTCCGCAACAGCATCGTCGGTGACGGCGGGATGGCGGCTTTGTCGAAGCTGCGGTCGTTGGTCGACATTCAGCTCGAGAAATCGAAGATCACCGATGATGGTGTCGAGCAGCTGAAGGGACTGCGGCTCAAATCCTTCAACGCCAACTATTGCACCTCGCTCACCAACCGCACCCTGGCGGTCCTCGGAAGCATGCCGACTTTGGAGCAGATCCAGATCGACTATTGCAAGATCAACGACAAAGGAATGCCTGCGCTTGGCAACCTGACGAAGCTGAGGCGATTGAGGATTCGCGGTACCGATGTCACCGGAGAAGGTCTTCAGCATCTCGCCGGGGCCACCGAAATGTATCGCCTCAACCTGCGTGACACTTCGGTCGATGACGCCGGCTTAGCGGTGATCGCGAAGCTGCCCAAGATGACTTACCTCGACGTGAGCGAGTGTCGTCTGATGACACCCGATGGGATCGCCCAGCTCTCCGCACTGACCGGTCTCACCTACCTTAATTTTTGGGAAACCAAGCTGAACGATGATGCGCTCAACGCGCTCGCACCACTCGTGAATTTGACGGAACTGAACCTCAAGGCGACCGGCGTGAGCGATGAGTCGATCGAAACGCTGATGAAGTTCGAAAACTTGGAACGATTGAATTTGGCGGGAACGCAACTCGGCGACGAGAGTTTCCGACGACTCGGTTCGCTGCCGAAACTGCGTTACATGAATGTCGCTAACACTTCGATCGGTTTTGATGTCATCGACGAACTCGCCGAAAAGTATCCCAACCTCGAAGTCGTCGAATTCGAGAACTAGACCTACCGGCAAGCCAGCGAATGACGAGGGTGGTGCGCCTGCGTTTGGCCGAACGGACTGCTTCGGCGGCCAAACTTAGGGAGTGCGTCCCAGCTCGGCGATCTCTTCGGATGTGAACTTGCGTTCGAGCCGAGCACCGAGCTGCGCGACAATACGGGCCGCGGCGTGTGACGCGAGGTGGCCTGCCGCAGGCCACTCCAACCCGTTGGTGATGCCGTATAGCAAAGCACCCGCATACATGTCTCCGGCACCGGTAGTGTCAAGCGCGTCGACGGTCACGCCCTCAATCGGAAAGGACTCGCCGCCGTGGACCACGATCGAACCCTTGCCGCCCAGCGTGAGCGCGACGTTCTCGCAGTGTTCGTGGATTTTTCCAGCCGCGATCAACGGGTCGTCTTCGTTCGTCAGTGACTTGGCTTCTTCTTCGTTGCAAAAGAACAGGTCGACGGGTCCGGTGATCAGCTCCCAGATCTCATCGCGAATCAGATTGACCAGAAACGGATCCGAAGCGGTGAAAGCGATCTTCGCGCCGTTCTTTTTCGCCAGCGCCATCGCTTTGTACGCGGCGGCCTTGGTCGTGTCGCCGGTCAACAGATAACCTTCGACGTACACGTACTTGGACTGCGCGATTGCTGTCTCGTCGATATCATCCTCGGTCAATGTCGCCGAGGCGCCGAGGTTGGTGAGCATGGTGCGCTGCGCGTCATCGGTGATCAGCACGGCGCAGGTACCGGTCGGATCTTCACCGGGCTGCACCTCCATCGCGACGCCGAGCTCGCGCATCTCATTGAGAAAGAACTCGCCCACATCGTCACGACCGACTTTGCCAAAATAGCCGGCTTTGCCGCCCATTTCGGCGATCGCAACGATCGTGTTTGCAGCGGACCCGCCGGCACAGCGATTCAACGACCGCCCGTCAAGACTTGCCAGCACGCCAGCTTGTTGATCATTGTCGACCAACGTCATCACGCCTTTTTCGATGGACAGTGTCTCGAGCAGTGGGTCTTCGACCTGGGCCTGGATGTCGACCAGTGCGTTGCCTACTCCAAAGACGTCAAACGTTGCCATCAAAATTCCCTCGAACCGAGCCAGCTTGAAAGCGGAAACGATACCTCAAGTGAAGCGAACGAAATAGACGAGGGCTACAGTAGGCTACGGCGTATACCGCGTGAATTGATCATCGGCGATGCGATACCAAACGTCGCTCCCGCCTTCACCGGCTCCGCAGAACCAATCGCCTTCCTGACCGTTGGGCCCTTTTTTGCGCGGCAAGCGACTCTGTTCGCCCGAAATGTGGTCAAGCACCTCATAGGGCTCCTCGCGGAGGAGAAAGGAAAAGCAAAATGGTGTTGCCCCAGGGGGATCGTTCATGGAGTAGAAGTTCGCGTACGTCCGATTGTCCTCCTCACCTAGAGGATGCAGCGACATCCCGACGTTCCGTTTGGAACCATTCTTCAGGGCAGTGACCAGCTCGGGATACTGGTCGCTGTGAGCAAGCACGTGGTAGAGCATCTTCTCGGCGTAGGCGGATCGAAGGCCCTGTCCTTGCTCTCCTCGCAACCGAAACGAGAGATCAGCCGCTTTCGCTTCCAAGGTAGCGATCTGGCTCTCCATGCGAGCGCGGGTGCGCTGAGCTTGAAAAATCGTCCAAAAGACCGCAATCAACAGTCCGGTGATCGTGATCATCCAAAGGAGAGTCTTGAGCGAGAATTGGTTCTCTTTCACCGTCATCCATTTCACCCTGATGAATCACGCTTGTTGGTCCGTTGTCGGCCGGACTCGTCGCGACGCGCTGGGCACGACGGAGCCAGTTTGCTCTAGGACAAGACGTTGTGGATCACGTGACCGTGGACGTCGGTGAGTCGCCGATCGAGCCCATTGTGGTACCAAGTCAATCGCTCGTGATCGAAACCCAGCAAATGCAAGACGGTGGCATAGAAATCCCAGACCGTCGTTGGATGGACCTCGGCGCGACGGCCAAACTCATCCGTCGCGCCGTGGCTGACTCCGCCTTGGACGCCGGCACCCATCATCCAGCACGTAAAGGCGTCTGGATTGTGGTCGCGACCGGACGTGCCGTCTTGATGCGTGGGCATCCGACCAAATTCCGTCGTCCATAACACCAGCGTGTCTTCCAACATCCCAAGCTTCTTCAGGTCCGTCAGCAAGGCCGCGGTCGGTTGATCGAAGATCGGACAGTGTCGTTCGTAGTCTGCTTTGAGAGTCTTGTGCGCGTCCCAATTCAGAAGGCCGTCGACGCCCGACGCACGTGAGGCGCAGTAAAGACTGACGTACCGCACACCACGCTCGAGTAATCGCCGTGCGAGCAGGCAGTTGTTCGCGTACGCCGACTTCAACTCATTTTCATCGTCCGTCCCATACAGCCGATGCACTTCGGCGGACTCACGCGACAACTCACTGACTTCCGGCGCGGACAGTTGCATCCGGGCAGCCAACTCGTATGCCGCGACGCGCGCCTGTAGATCCGACTCTTGCGGATTCGCGGCGGCGTATCGCCGGTTCAAACGGTCCAGCAATTCACGAGTCGCATGTTCTTCCGTCGCGGAAATGGATTCGGGTCGGTTCAGATTCCGAATCGGCTTTTGGTCGTTCATCATGATCGCTTGATGACGAGCCGGTAGGAAACCATTGGTCCAGTTGGCTTTTCCGTTCGGTGGCTCGCCACGAACATCGGTGATTGCAACATACGCGGGCAGGTTTTCGTTCTCGCTACCCAGTGCGTAACTCGTCCAAGCACCTGCACTCGGAAAGCCCTCGGTGGGGTGCCCGGTATTCACGAAGACACAGCCCGGTCCGTGTGTATTGGTCTTGCTGTGCATGCCGTGGAGAAATGCGATGTCGTCGACATGACGCTGCATGTTGGGCAGCATTGACGTGATGTGCTTTCCCGTCTCACCCGCCCGTTCAAATGCCCACGGGCTTTTCATCAAGTTGCCATTTTTGCCCTGAAACGACACCATGTTCTCCTCGCCCGGGAGAGGCTTGCCATGGTGCTTTTCCAATCCCGGTTTGTAATCCCAGAGATCCACGTGCGAAGCCGCACCAGGACAGAAGATTTGCAAAACACGTTTCGCCTTTGCCACGTGATGTGTTTGCCCGAGGCCGGGTCGCCGGGTGTCTTTCCCGCCAAACTCCGCTGCCGTCGAAGACCCCGCCAGCAAGTGCATCAGTCCGATTCCGCTAAGACCACTCGCGGCGTGTCCGAGGAAACTTCGACGCGTCAGATCCAGCAGTTTTCCATCAGGTGACATCAAATCGTCCCGCCAGAATGGGAGTGGGTTTGGGGCTTGGAACAGCAAGCAAATGATAGATCCTAGGCGTGTGGCGTGGGATCTCCTAAAAGATCAGGTCTCTCTGCGGCATCACTCGATCTGGAGCACGATTGTGTGCGGTTTTCGGTTGAAACGTGGATACAATTGAGTCACGCCTCCCCCGCCTCTCGATCCCACCCATGAAACTCGCCGTCGGCCTTTGTCTGCTTGTTTTCGCTGCCTCGCCAGTGATGGCGATTGATTTCGACACCGAGGTACGGCCGATTCTTTCGGAACACTGTTTCCAGTGTCACGGGCCCGATGGCGGTACGCGTGAAGCCGACCTGAGACTGGATACCCGGTCGGCCGCCTTTGCTGACCTCGGTGGCTACGCTGCGTTCAAAGCCGGCGACATCGAGAACAGTGAGGCATTGCAGCGAGTGATGTCGGAAGACCCCGATCTGGTGATGCCACCGCCGCACGCCAAGATTCCGCTCAGCGACGCTCAGAAGCAAACACTTCTTGATTGGGTTGAATCGGGCGCATCCTGGTCGAAACACTGGGCCTTTGTGACGCCAAAACGTCCAGACACTCCCTCAATGGACGGCCATTGGGGACGCAATCCCATCGACCACTTCATCGCCACAAAAGCACAAGCCGCAGGCTTGAATGTTGGCAACGTCGCTAGCTCGGAAGCCTTGATCCGTCGCGTCACGCTCGACCTCACCGGTTTGCCGCCGACGCCGGAAGAAGTCGACGCCTTCCTCGCGGATACGTCCGACGACGCTTACGAACGGGTCGTCGATCGGCTCCTCGCGTCGCCGCGATACGGTGAACGGATGGCATGGGAGTGGATGGATGCGGCCCGCTACGCGGATACAGATGGCTTCCAGGGAGATCCGACTCGAACCATGTGGCCGTGGCGCGACTGGCTCGTCAAGGCTCTCAATGACAACATGCCGTTCGATCAATTCACGATCGAAATGCTGGCGGGCGATTTGCTCGAAAACGCGACCGAGGAACAAGTGCTCGCGACGGGATTCAATCGCAACCACATGTTCAACGGTGAAGGAGGACGAATTCCGGAGGAAACGCGGATCGAGAACGTGTTCGACCGCGCCGAGACGACTTCGACCGTGTGGCTCGGTCTGACCATGACCTGTTGTCGGTGCCACGATCACAAGTTCGATCCGATCTCGATGGAAGAATATTTCAAGTTCTTCGCGTTCTTCAACAACACCTCCGAAAACGGCCGTAGTGGACGAGGCAAGACCGCACCAGTCATCGACTACCTCGGCCTCGAAGATCGCTTGCGACGCGACGAGTTAAAGCAGCACATCGAACAGTTAACGAAGCGATTACTCGCCCCCGATGTTGCCTTAGACGCCGAGCAGTCTCGCTGGGAGAGCGAAACGATCGCGAGGCTCGGCGACACCGGTGCTTCGCAGCTGGGCCGTTGGTCACAACTCGGACCAATCGAGGCGAGTGGGCAGAAAGCCTTTGATGAAGACCTTGGCCCCGAAGAAAAGGTTGATCTCGATGCAAGCTATGGAGCACATCGTTGGGTCTCCAAGGTCGAGCAAAAAGACGGTGTCGTGGTCGAGCTCCCAAAGACGATCGGTGCCACTTATTTTTATCGCTCCATCGAGTCGCCATCGAATCGTCAAATGACGATTTCACTGGGCTCCGATGATGCGATCAAAGTCTTTCTCAACGGAAAGGAACTCCTTGCAAAACTCGTCTATCGAGCCGCGGCGGCTGATCAGGAAATAGTGACGCTGGACCTCGAAAAAGGTCACAACGAATTGCTGATCAAGATCGTCAACACCGGAAACATCGGTGGCTTCTACTTCAGGAAAACCGCGGAGTCGCAGCTCGGTCTACCCGCAGACATCGTCACCGCTCTCACCGCCGCGAAACGCAACGCGACGCAGCAGACAAAGATTCGCGAGCACTTCCGCTCCAAGCATTGGGAACAGTGGCTACCATTGGCCAAGCAACGAAAGGCTCGGTCCAAGCAGCTCGATCAAATCAACGCCAGAGTCGTCAAAGTCATGGTCATGGATGACCTCAAGAAGGCACGCGAAACCCGGATGCTGGAACGGGGTGGCTACGACAAGCCGACCGATCAAATCGTCTCCGCTGGCACACCGAGCGTGCTGCCGCCGCTGGGGGCTGCCAAGGCGGACCGACTGTCGTTGGCAAAGTGGCTCGTCGATCCGTCGCACCCATTGACCGCACGCGTCACCGTCAATCGCTATTGGCAAACGTTCTTTGGCAAGGGGCTCGTCAAGTCGACCGAAGACTTCGGTGTGCAAGGTTCGCGCCCCACGCACCCACGATTGCTCGATTGGCTTGCCGTTCAATTCATCGAAAGCGGTTGGAACGTCAAGGAAATGCACAAGTTGATTGTGATGAGTGCCACCTATCGGCAGCCGTCAGATGTCAGCGCCGAAGCACTACATAAGGATCCGGAGAACACGTTCTACACACGGGCGCCGCGATTCCGCCTCCCCTCTTGGATGCTCCGAGACCAGGCACTCGCGGTGAGTGGTTTGATGAACGACGCGATCGGCGGACCGCCGGTCAAGACCTACCAGCCGGAAGGCATTTGGGCGGAAGCGACCTTTGGAAAGATACGGTTCAAGCCCGACGCGGGCGACAAGCTCTATCGCCGAAGTCTTTATGTTTTCTGGCGACGCATCGTCGGCCCGACGATGTTTTTCGATGGGGCAAAGCGGCAAACCTGCGAAGTCAAACCGACCTGGACCAACACGCCGCTTCACGCATTGACGACACTGAATGAAACGACGTATGTCGAATCGGCGCGAGCCATGGCGGAGCGAATCCTTGGCGCTCGTTCGACGGCGGCCCAACGGATCGAACTCGCTTTTCGAATGGTGACGGGACGGTCGCCGAGCGACACCGAACGATCGATCTTGGAACGTCGTGTCGCTTTGCTCCAGTCCGATTTTGGTGATGATCCGCAAGCCGCTACGCGGTTGCTCGGCGTCGGAGATTCCCAACGAGAGACCGAACTTGACGTCGCAGAACACGCCGCCTACGCGCTGGTGTGCTCCATCCTGCTAAATCTCGACGAGACGCTTTGCCGACCATGAGTACCACGAACGACCGCAATCTGTTCAAGCGTCAGCACACTCGGCGGCAACTGCTCTCCGCTTCCGGGACGGGTGTGGGAATGGCGGCGCTCGCATCGTTGCTGGGCGGCAGCGCCGTTGGCGCGGAAACGGGCGCTCGAGTTGGCTTGAGCGAGCTGCCCCACTTTCGGCCCAAAGCCAAACGAATCATCTACCTGCTACAAAACGGGGCACCGTCACACGTCGACTTGTTCGATCACAAACCGATGTTGACGAAGATGAATGGCGTGCAAATCCCCGACTCGGTTGTCGGCGGAAAACGATTCAGCACGATGACCGGAGGGCAAACGAATCGACCTTGCTTGAAGGAAATCACCAAATTCGCGCGTCATGGCGACAGCGGCGCGACCGTCTCGAGCTTTCTTCCCGAAACCGCAGCGATCGCGGACAAGCTGTGCTTCATCAAGTCGATGCACACCACGCAGGTCAACCACGCTCCCGCGATCACGTTCTTTCTGACGGGCGATGAACGTCCCGGGCGTCCGAGTCTGGGTGCGTGGTTGAGCTATGGACTGGGCGCGGAAACGGAAGACCTGCCCGCATTCGTGGCGATGACTTCGCGGGACAAAGAGGCGACCTGCGGCCAGATCTTCTACGACTACTACTGGGGAAGCGGTTTCCTTCCCACGGTTCATCAAGGCGTCAAATTTCGAGGCAGCGGCGACCCGGTGCTGTATTTGTCCGACCCACCGGGCGTCACTCGCGACCGGCGCCGCGGCCTGTTGGATGACCTTTCCGAACTCAATCAGAGTCGACTCGATGTCGTCGGTGACCCCGAAATCGCGACTCGCATCCAGCAGTACGAAATGGCGTACCGGATGCAAGCCTCGGTCCCCGAATTGACGGACCTTTCGACCGAGACGCAGGCGACCTTGGACATGTACGGTCCCGACGTCAAACGCAAGGGTTCGTTTGCCTACAACTGCTTGATCGCACGCCGATTGGCGGAACGTGGCACCCGATTTATCCAGTTGATGCACGCCGGTTGGGACCAGCATCGCAATTTGAATTCGCAGCTCGAAATCCAATGTCGCGACACCGATGCCCCTTCGGCGGCGCTCGTGCGCGATCTGGAGCAGCGCGGCCTGCTGGACGATACGCTTGTGATCTGGGGCGGAGAGTTCGGTCGGACGCCTTTCCTTCAGGGAAAGATCGAAGACACCAAACAGTGGGGCCGCGACCATCACCCCTACGTGTTCACGATCTGGATGGCCGGAGGAGGGATCCGCTCAGGCGTCTCGCACGGCGAATCCGATGAATTCGGTTTCAACGTTGCCAGCGACGGCGTCGGCGTGCACGATCTACAGGCCACCATTCTTCACCTGCTGGGCATCGACCACGAGCGGCTGACATACCGCTACCAGGGTCGGCGATTCCGACTGACCGACGTCCACGGCGAAGTCCTGGAACCGGTGCTCGCCTGAACCTTCGTTCGCTTTGGGCATTCTTTCTTTGGCGACGCTCGGCTATCGTGTTTCTGTTCCGCGAGGTCACCTTCGCGGCGAAATGAATTCCATTCGGCGAGCTCTATCCGTCCTCCAGGAAGAAGCATCACCGCCAAGTCCCTTCGGCAAACGCGGCCGACCTCCATTGACTTCAGACAACGTGCCAGAGAAAGAATCCAACGACGACGATCAACCACCCAAGCGGTTTCGGATCGCGCGCAAGCGCTTGGGGAAGGTTCGGTTTGTCGATGAAAAGGGTGAGTACGGATTCATCGAAGCGGAGGACTTCCGGGACGATGTTTTCTTCCACCACTCCAGCTTCGAGGGCGAAATGCCCAAGCCTGGCAGCGGCCCGTTGAGCCAACGACCGGATTCGCGAGGCGGACGAAAACCGGACGGAAAGCCGCCAGCGGGTCGCGATCGAAGATACGGCAAGCCGCCGGAAATTGCGCCGGGCAAACTCAGTCTGGAACTTGTCCAGCGAACCGTCGAGTTTGAGATCGATGACGATCTCTTCGAAACCGAGCAACGCCTCCGCGCCAGAGTAGTGCGGTTATCAAAGCGGCCGATGGGGCGAAAACTCTCTGGCCGCGACGCGACGTTCAACATCGTCACGCACCATCCCAAGGCGCGGCGAAAGCGACCCGACTGGCGCAAGTAGCGTTAAACGACGCGGAACGAACCAAGCGGTCCGCCGACGACCGCGTTGCCCGCGGCATCAAAGAACGCATCGTCGACGAGCGTTACGAAGTACTCGCCTGGTTGGATCACCGCATCCGCTTCAGGCGTCAAACGGATCACCTCGAACAACTCGTTGGGTCCATTGCCACCGCCAGCGATCGGCGACACCGCGCGGTTGGAAAAGCCCGGTCCCTCCACGATGTATCGTTCCGAGATCGATCCCGACCGGAAACCGTCGGGCTGGTCATCCCGGTAGACGACTGAGAATTCTACGAATCCTTCGGGCCGCACCGTTGTTTCGATCGTCGTGAGACGCGCCGTCGGCGGAACCTGGTCCTGGGACGGACTCAAGTTCAATGTAAAACTGCCGAGGACCTGTTCGGCGGCGGCGTTCCCGGACGTATCACGCAGCGTATTGCCGATGAGGGTGACCGTGTAGAGGCCATTGTCCTCTGGCGTGAACTCGCCTGACGACGGTTGGATTGAATAGATCAAAGTTTGGTCGGCGACGCTGTCGATGACCCCGGTTCCGATCGCGGGCACTTGTTCAAAACCGTTTGGCCCGGAGACGCGGATTCGTCCCGGTTCGGAAATGGCAAAGTCATCCGCGTACCGAACGCCCAAATTCAAGGACTGGCGAATCTGCGTGATCGTCTGGCCGTCGGCACCGAACTCGGCCGATGGAGGCGTCGTGTCCGCCGCGTCGGTTTGCTCCAGTGAAACCGAGTTAATCTGTGCCACGAAACTGCCGCCCGGGGAGAATCGTTGTTGCCCCGCGTAAACCCAAATCGTCGCAAAGGCAGTCTGCTCCGGAGCGACCACGTTGATCGTTTGGACGTTGTCGAGGCGTTGTTCGTTCAGCGTGAGCACGACCTCATCGATCTCAACGCCCTCCTCGTCAAAGAAATCGACGCCGGCAAAACCCGATCCAAAACCGGCTCGATAACCGTCGACCGAAAACTCGTAGCCGACTCCGCCTTCGGCGGCGATTGCCGTCCACGCCGTGCCGCCATCGCTTCGCGTCGGGCTTACGTTGAGTTGTCCGTTGGCGACTGACAACTGAACCGCAGAATTCTGGTTCCAGAATTGACCCTCAAACTCAACGGCACCCGATGGGGCGTCGAGGTCGTATTGGAAGGTTCCGTTTGTATGCAGGATTTCGCCGCGGCCGAAACCCGCGACGACGCCATCTTCGGCTAACCAAGTTCCGGTTGAAAAGGTCCGCTGATCCTCCGATTGGTACTCGACGCCGTCGATGGAGACCTTGTCAACGGTCAAGTTACGGTCGACTCCGAGTTCGGGTTGATAGAGGTCATTGGTGAATTGCACCTTCACGCTCGATGCCACGATCGAATCGGAAGTCTCATAGGTGTAGTCGGTTTGTTCCGTTCCCACGTCCCATCGTTGCACGGCTTGGTCATCGATCAGCAAAAGCATGGACTCCGAACCCGTGCTGCCACTGGCGGTCACGGTGATATCCAACGAGTGCTTGTATCGCTCCGTCACGGTAGGCGCGAACGCGAGCGGCGAATCGATCCGCCCGATGGTTCGCTCCAGATGCCAGTCTCCG
Organism: Planctomycetota bacterium; assembly: GCA_038520195.1. Lineage (GTDB taxonomy): Bacteria > Planctomycetota > Planctomycetia > Pirellulales > Pirellulaceae > Stieleria. The sequence goes on along the minus strand of JBCBLJ010000095.1, from coordinate 671 downwards.
CCGGTTGATGCGGCACCGGTGCGGTCGGTGGACGCCGCCACGTCGGTGCCCGTCATGATTGCAAGCACGGACATCAAGTCTCGTCCTTCGGCTCTCGCGCCGGTGTGGCAACCGTAGAGAAAGATGTCAGCGTCGGTGGTGAATGACTTTCGCCATCGATGAATCTCATCGCCTTGGGTACGCAAGTGATGAGCGTCAATGGTTTGCTCGCCCAGAATCAACGCTCCCGCTTGACCGTGCGTCACCAGATGCAGTGAAGCGACCTGCTCACGACCACGAAGAACGGCCGAGACCTGACCGACAAAATCCAGTTCAGGGTCCAATAACACGATTTCCGCCGTCGGGTCGACCCCAGCAAGTAGCGCGTCGATGTCCTCCAATGTCGAGTCCACCATCACGACGGCGCCGTTGGTTTCGGTGTCAGCGGCGGTTTCGGTGCCAGCCACCGGAGGCTGGACGATCTCGCTCGCGGCGACGACATCAGCCGCGAGCATCAGACGCGGCTCAAGTGCGGAGCCTGACCAACGAATTTCCTTCGCGCCGGAGCGGCTCATGGTGCTTCTCAAGAGGGTAGCTATGGCTTAGACCTAGTGCTGCGGGAACGAATTGATCTTGCTTGGAAAAACGGTAACCCGACGCGTGAGCGAGGGATTCCAGCCTTTCCCTCGCTC
>JBCBLJ010000168.1:0-12387 GCA_038520195.1 Planctomycetota bacterium | reverse complement strand
TTTGGACAATCGGAACGTCCTCACGGATCGCTTCGTAGACCTCGCGGACGGTGGAGTCTCCGTTTTCCCAGAGAATCTTCAGCAGATCGAGTTCGCGTTCGGTGGGTGTTTGGGCTTTCATCGCCGGCCTCCATTTTGCGGTCAGTGATTTAAGCTTAAAGGACTAAGCGTAGTGCGTCAAGCCATGAACTGCCAGTGATGCCGTTTGACCGCGGCGCATCGTTGAGTCGCTATCGACCCCGTTCGGCCGCCAGGACTTTGCCGGTCAGACTTTGCGAGTTGGCGATCAAGTCCTCCACCGTTCCTTCGGCGACGATTTCTCCGCCGCCGTCACCCGCCCCGGGCCCGAGGTCGATCAGATGGTCCGCCGACAGCATCAGCAGCGGGTGATGTTCGATCACCAGCAGCGAATGACCGTCGGCAATCAGTGCGTCAAAGCAATCCGCCAGCCGAATAAGATCGTCGAAGTGTAGCCCTGTGCTCGGTTCGTCCATGATGAACAGCGTTCGTTTGCGACTGGCTGATGCGAGAAACGCGGCCAGTTTCAGCCGTTGCCCCTCGCCGCTGGAGAGCGTCGTCGCGGGTTGCCCGAGTGCGATGTAGCCGAGCCCGACGTCGATCATTCGCTTGAGCCGGGCCTGAACTTTTGGCGAGCCGCGAAAGAACTCATAGGCTTCGCGGGCGCTCATGTTCAGGACGTCGGCGATGGAACGATCGCGAAAGCGAACTTTGAGAATCTCTTCTTGAAACCGCGTGCCGCGGCAGGTGGGGCAGGTCATCGAGACATCCGCCAGAAACTGCATGTCGACTTGCAGTGTCCCCGCACCTTCACATTCGGGGCACTGTCCTTTGGCCCCGTTGAACGTGAAGTGTCCGGCGGTGAACCCTCGCGCGCGTGCTTCGGAGCTTTCGGCGAAGACTTTGCGAATCGGGTCGAATGCCTTGACGTAAGTGATGGGACAGCTCCGCGGCGAACGACTGATGGGGCTTTGGTCGACGAGCAGGCAGTCCTGGATCTGACCGAGACCCGTGAGCGATTGGTACGGGAGCGGTGTCCCGGGTTGCCCGAGTCGGTGTTGCTTGATGGCTTCGAAGAGCGTGTCCTGAACAAGTGAGCTTTTGCCGCTGCCCGAGATTCCGGTGACGACACAAAACACGCCGAGTGGGAATTCGACGTCGACCGCTTTCAGGTTGTGGCCGCTGGCGCCGCGCAGCGTGATCCGGCCGCGCGGTGAGCGAGGTTCGTGATGACGTAGCGTGCTCCCGCGGCGTCCACTGAGGAACTGGCCGGTCAGGCTGTCGGCGTCGTGAAGCAGTTGTTTTGGCGTCCCTTTGAAGACGACCTCGCCGCCGTTTGTTCCCGCGCCGGGGCCGACTTCCACAACGGTGTCCGCCGATTCGATCATTGTCTCATTGTGTTCGACGACGATGACGGTGTTGCCGCGATCACGGAGCGACCGAATCGAGTCGGTCAACCGCTGGACATCGCTGGCGTGCAGCCCGGCCGTCGGTTCGTCTAGCACGTAAAGCATGTTGACGAGACTTCCGCCGAGTGCACTGGTGAGTGCGACGCGCTGTGTTTCGCCGCCGGAAAGTGTCCGTAGCGGCCGGTCGAGTCCGAGGTAGCCCAAGCCGACCGACTCGAGGAATCCGATCCGGTCGGTGACTTGGCGAAGCGGCTCGGCGGCGATTTCGTGTTCACGCGCATCAAGCGGTGCATCGGTGAGAAACGCTTTGGCTTGGGACGCCGTCATTTGCAACAACTGCGAGATGTTAGCGTCGCCGATGTGGTACGAAAGCGCCAGCGGGTTGTAGCGGAGGCCGCCGCAAGCTTCGCAGGTGCGGTAACTGCGGTAGCGCGAAGCGAACACGCGGACATGCATCTTGTACGACTTTCGCTGGAGCCAAGCGAAGAAGCCATCGAGGCCGCCGAAGTCACGCTCGGGAACGCCATGCCGGATGATTTTGAGGTGTTTCTTCTTGAGTTTGGAGTACGGCACGTCAACCGGAACGTCATAGTCATCGGCCAGCGCAAGCAGTTCTTCCAGTTCGTGGGAGTAAGACGGTGTGTTCCACGGCGCGATCGCGCCTTCGGCCAACGAAAGCGATGGGTCGGGGACCACCAGTCGCATGTCGAAATCGACGAGTTCCCCGAATCCCTCGCAGGTCTCGCATGCACCGAGCGGGTTGTTGAAGTTGAACAGTCTCGGCACTGGCAGAGGGAAATCGATGTCGCAGTGGTCGCAGCGACGTTGATCGCTGAGGACACGTCGGTTCCAGGGACGATCATCGACCGTCACGACCGGCGTCGCTTCATCGGTCGAGGTGGAGTCCGGCTCGGCGAATACGACGGCGCGACCAAGGCCCTCGGCCATCGCGGTCTCGAGCGATTCGGTCATTCGTGTTCGGTCGGCGTCCGGCGTGACTCGGTCGACGATCACGGTGCATTCAATGCCGCGTTTTCCGATTTTGGTCGCCAAGTCGGCGCGGCTGTCGTCGGAGAGGTGAAAGGTCTTGTCGCCGGCGATCAATCGGAGGTAGCCGTCTTGCTGGAGTCCAAGCAGGATTTCGGAGCCGGATTTTCGATCGGGCAGCCAGACGGGGAATCCGATCATGGCGCGGCCAGGCGAAGCCACGAGTTCCTCGGCGACGGACTCCGGAGTGGCGGCCGCGACGGGCCGGCCGCACGAGTAACAAGTCAGGGTCGCGCATTTGGCAAACAACAGCCGCAAGTGATCGGCGACTTCGGTGGCCGTCGCGACGGTACTTCGATTGGTCCGTGAACCACTTGCTCGGGTCACCGCGATCGCCGGGGGGATTCCGGTGATCGCGTCGCAATCGGGTTTGTCCAGCCGCTGAAGGAACTGTCGCGTGTACGCCGAAAAGCTCTCGATGTAGCAGCGTTGACCCTCGGCATAGAGCGTGTCGAGCGCGAGCGATGTCTTTCCGCTTCCTGAGAGACCGCAGAACGCGATCAGCTTTCCTCGGGGCAGGTCCAGATCGATGTTCTTGAGGTTGTGGACGCGACAGCCTCGGACCGAGATTTGGCGGGTGGCTTTCAAGGACGGCGGGCGAGGTTGGGGAGGGAACGAATGTCGGTGCGGGCCACACTGGGGGACGGCGTTTTCGTCATTTTGCGATGACCGAAACTTTCTGTGGGATGGTATCCTGTAGGTGGTACGCGGGAAGGCTGGCTCCCAGTGGTTGGGGTGGGCGGCGGGCCATCGGCGGACGGTTCGGGCGGTGACCGGCACCTTCTTTGGCGGCTCCCGGCATCCACTGGACCCCCTGTCAATTCGCTCGTTTGAGCCGGCAAAGACCGCGATACCTCTTTTCTGTCACATCGAACCGCAACGGAATTCTGCCATGAGCCAGACCATCCAAGAATTCACTGATCTGTTGCTCCGCCGGGGTGTCATCAGCTTGGACCAGCTGAGTGAGGCTGAGGGCGTCGCCCGTGAATCACAGCGTGATGTCGGCGACGTACTGATTGAAATGGAGTACGCGACGCCCGAGGAAGTCGCGATGTCGCTGGCGGAGTTCCACAAGATACCCTTCGTGGATCTGCGGGAACAGCGAATCGCCGACGAGGTGATCGAACTCGTGCCCGAATCGGTCGCACGTGAAAATATGGTGCTGCCGTTCTCCGAGGAAGACGGGGCGCTGCGGATTTTGATCGCCGACCCGTTTGACCTGGAAACGATCGAAAAACTCCGCTTTATCCTGAACCGCAAAATCGAAACGGCCCTGGCGCCGAAAGAAGCCATCAACGGGGCGATCAACCACTATTACGGTCAGGTCGAAGGTGAGTCAGCCGACTCGATGCTGCAGGAATTCACCGATACCGCCATCGACTTTACCGAGACCGAATCTGGCGACGCGACCGAGGCCGGCGAAGAAGTCGACGACAACAGCGCTCCGGTTATCAAGCTGGTCAACTTAATGATCTCCGAGGCCGTTCAGCTTCGGGCCAGTGATATTCATGTCGAACCCTTCGAAGAGCGGGTGCGGATTCGCTATCGGATCGACGGCGTCTGCGTGGAGCGGGAAAGTGCCCCCCGCCGGATGCTGTCGGCTTTGATCGCCCGGATCAAAATCCTTTCCAAGATCGACATCTCGGAGAAGCGGCGTCCGACGGACGGACGGATCAAGATCACGGTGGGTGACAAGCAGCTCGATTTGAGGGTGAGTATCATCCCCACCAATCACGGGCAGTCGGCCGTGATGCGGCTGTTGGACAAAGACAATATCAAAGTCGGTGTGCGTCAGTTGGGTCTGAGCCAGCGTGACTACCGGACCTTCAACTCACTGATCCGTCGACCCAATGGGATCATTTTGGTGACAGGTCCGACGGGGTCTGGGAAGACGACAACGCTGTACGCGGCACTGAACGCGTTGAACCGTCCCGACCGCAAAGTGATCACCGCCGAAGACCCGGTGGAGTACTACCTGCCGGGGATCAATCAGGTCGAGGTTCGGCACTCGATCGGGCTCGACTTTGCTCGCATTATTCGCTCGATGTTGCGGCAGGCACCAAACATCATTCTGGTCGGCGAGATGCGTGACTATGAGACGGCATCGATGGGAATCCAGGCTTCGCTGACTGGACACCTGGTTTTTAGTACTCTGCATACGAACGATGCGCCCAGTGCTATCAGCAGAATGGTGGACATTGGAGTACCGTCCTATATGGTGGCGAGTTCCGTCATCGCAGTGCTCGCACAGCGGCTTGTGCGAACGATCTGCCCCCGTTGTAAGGTGAGGTACAACCCACCTGAAAGCGTGATCGCTGATTCGGAGTTGCCACCCGAGATGGTGGCTCAAGCCGAGTTCACTCGTGGGAAGGGTTGTCCGTACTGTGGGAGACAGGGCTATCGCGGTCGAATCGGCATCTATGAGCTGATGGTCATCAACGGCAAACTCCGCGAGATGATGTTCAAAGGATCCAGCACCAAGGAGATCCGGATCGAAGCCATAAAGTCTGGAATGTCAACGCTTTACGCCGATGGAATGCTGAAGGTGATTCGCGGGATCACGACCTTCGACGAGGTCTACCGCGTCGCGAAGAAGACCGAGCAGGAGTCCATCGCGTTGAACCACTTGGTTGAGGATCTGGACTCGCTGTAAGTCACGTATTTGCCCCAGCTTCGGACGTTCTTCAGGCCGAAATGGGGTTTAAATGGCAGCAAATGGCGGGTTCGATCTCGAGTATCGAGCCTGGATGGATTGTTCAATTTCGCGGGCGGTTCGGAATCTTCCGAGGAGGGGATTTTAGCGTCGGTTCGCTCCGGACGTTCGCCCGCCACCGGTGGGTGAGCCGCCAGCGAAGATTGGGCAAAAGGGGCGCCGATTCGCCGATTTTTTGAAGATTATGGTAAAGCCGTCCATAATGCCGTCAACTCGGACGCGGCACTTCCACCGATTCGCCATCCTGCTGTTTCCGGAATTCGACTGAGCGCACGGTCGAAGAGCTTTTCCCGAACACAAATGTTCACACCCATGAGGTGACGCGATGGCAACCGTATTGATCGACAAGCTGCTGCAGGCGGCGGTGAAGCAGGGCGTCAGCGATATTCACATCGTCGTCGGCCAACCTCCCGTGTTCCGGCTGCACGGTCGAATGCGAAAGCTGGAGACGAAGACTCTTGAGGGCGAGGACGCCGTCGCGTTGATGAAGTCGATCACGCCCGAGCGCTGCCAGCGGGAGCTGCAGGAATCGGGAAGCACCGACTTTGGTTTTGCGTTTGGAGAGCTGGCACGGTTTCGTGTGTCGGTGTTCAAACAGCGTGGCTTCATCTCGATGGTGCTGCGTCAGATTCCAAATGACAAGCTGACGCCAGAACAACTGGGGCTTCCCGAAGCGGTCGTCAAGTTGGTGCACCGGCCGCGTGGGTTGTTTTTGGTGACGGGGCCAACTGGTTCGGGTAAGTCGACGACTCTGGCCAGCTTGATCAATTTGTTGAACGAGACGATTGACCACCACATCATCACGATCGAAGACCCGATCGAGTTCTATCACGAACACAAGATGAGCACGGTCAACCAGCGTGAAGTCGGCGTCGATGTGCCGAGTTTCTCCGAGGCGATCCGTCGTGCGTTGCGTCAGGACCCCGACGTCATTCTGGTCGGCGAGCTTCGTGACTTGGAGACCATCGAAGCGGCCATTAGTGCGGCCGAGACGGGCCACGTCGTATTCGGAACTTTGCACACCAATAGTGCTCAAGGAACGGTCAACCGAATCATCGATGCGTTCCCCGGTAACTTGCAGGATCAGATTCGAACGCAGTTGGCCAGTACCTTGATCGGCGTCGTCGCCCAGACGCTGCTTCCAAAGATCGGCGGCGGTCGCTGCGCCGCGTACGAAGTTTTGGTGGTGACGCCCGGTGTCTCGAACCTGATCCGCGAAAACAAGACTTTCCGGATCAGCAGTGCGATGCAAACGGGAGCAAAGTTCGGGATGCAGCTGATGGATGACGCTCTGTTCGAACACTGGAAAGCCGAACGGGTCTCGGTCGAAGACGTGCTCACGAAGGCTCACCGTCCCGACGACTTGGCGAAACGGATCGTTCAGGCCCGCCGCGGGCTGGACGATTCTCCGGCTCCGATTTCCGAAGACGAGGGTGCCAAGCAGTAAGCGGCCCCGCAAAAATCCTTTTCTCTTCTCCTCAACACGACTTGTCACATGGCACAACGACGAATTGGACAGATCCTCGTCGACCTTGGTTTTTTGACCGACGAGCAGCGCGACGTCGTGCTCGAGGAGCAGGAGCAGCAACCGGGCGCGTTGTTCGGCAAGATCGCCGAGGACATGCAGCTGATCACCGAGGAGCAGCTGGTTCAGGCATTGGCCGAGCAGATGTCGATGCAGACGGTGACGCTCGAGGATATCGAGTTGCCGGACGACTTGGTTGCCCGCATTTCCGAGACGATGGCGCAGCTGTACCGCGTCGTGCCGATTCGGTTTGAGGATGATCGGCTCACGGTCGCTACCTGCGACCCTCAAAACTTGAGTGTTCAAGACGAACTGCGAACGTTCTTGGGCTGGGAGATCGAAGTGGTGGTCGCGACCGAACGCGACATCAATCAGACCATCGGTCGTTATTACGACAGCGAAGCCGAAAGTGTCGAGAAGTTGGTCGCCGAACTCGCCGAAGACGCGGAGTTGATGGCGGCGGTCAACGCCCTCGAGAGTGAGAAGTTCAACATCACCGACGCCGAAGCGTTGGCCGACTCGGCGCCCGTTCGAAAGCTGCTCAACATGGTGCTGTTGTTGGCGATCAAGGATCACGCCAGCGACATCCATTTGGAGCCCTTCGAAGACGAGTTCCGTATTCGGATCAAAGCCGAAGGCGTCTTGTACGAAATGGTTCCTCCGCCACGTCACTTGGCGTTCGCGATCACCACGCGGATCAAGGTGATGGCGGACTTGGACATCGCCGAACGTCGCTTGCCTCAGGATGGGCGGATTGAATTGATGGTCGGTGGGCACCCCGTCGACCTTCGTGTCAGCGTCTTGCCGACGATTTTTGGCGAAAGCGTCGTCATGCGAGTCTTGGACCGATCGGTCGTCAATCTATCGCTCGAAAACGTGGGGATGGACGAGGACACGATGGGCGCGTTCCGGACGGCCATCGATCGGCCCAATGGGATCATCTTGGTGACTGGTCCTACCGGTAGCGGCAAGACGACCACCTTGTATTCGTCTTTGTCCGAAATGAACGACATCAAGGACAAGTTGATCACGACCGAGGACCCGGTCGAGTATGACATCGACGGCATTATCCAAATCCCGATCGACCATGACGCGGGGGTCACGTTTGCGAGTTGTTTGCGAGCGATCCTTCGACAAGACCCCGACATCATCCTCGTCGGCGAGATCCGTGACTTGGAAACCGCCGAGATCGCAATTCAAGCGGCTTTGACGGGGCACCTGGTGTTCAGCACGCTGCACACCAACAGCGCCCCAGCGACGATCACTCGTTTGAACGACATGGGCATCCCGGCCTTCATGACCTGCGCCACGGTCGAAGCCGTGTTGGCGCAGCGTCTAGTACGCCGCATCTGTTTGAAGTGTCGCGAAGAGACGGACGTCAACAAGGACATGTTGTTCGAACTCGGGATGAAGCCCGAGGAGATCGCGGGCAAAAAGTTCTTCAAGGGCGTCGGCTGCGACCAGTGCAATAACACCGGCTACAAAGGCCGCATCGCGCTCTTTGAACTGATGGTTTTGAGCGACAAGATTCGTGAAATGATCATGGGTAATGCCTCGACCGACGATCTGCGCGACGAAGCGGAGCGTGCCGGAATGATCTCGCTTCGCGACGCCGGATTGAAACTCAGTTACGACGGGATCACCACCCTCGACGAAGTGGTTCGCGAGACCGTTCAGGAATAGCAACTCATTGTGCCGCGGCTCGATCAGGCCGTGGCGACGCACCTTCATAGCGACCAAATCATTTGACGCAGCTTAAAGGCGACTGATTATGCCGACTTATCAATTTGAAGCGATGGACGCGGCGGGCCAGGAGATCCGCGATGAAATCGATGCCGCGAGCGAAGAGGAGGCGCAAACCACAATCCGCCAGATGGGGTACTTCGTCACGAAGATCTCCGTCAAGAAACAAGCGGCCGCGAAAGGCGGGCGAAAAGGCAAGAAACGTGGGTTCGCGATCGGCGGCGCCAAAACCAAACACATCACCGCGTTCACGCGTCAGCTCTCGATCCTTCAGGATGCGGGGCTTCCGATTCTGCGTTCGCTAAAGATTCTGGAGAACAACCAGAAACCGGGCAAGTTGAAGTTCGCGTTGATGGATGTTTGCGACGAGATCGAGGGCGGGGCGACGCTCAGCGAGGCGATGTCGAAGTCGCCGAAGATTTTCAGTCGCCTGTACGTCAACATGATCAAAGCCGGTGAGGCCGGCGGTGCGTTGGAGACGATTCTTCAGCGTCTGGCAGAATTCCTTGAACGGGCCGAATCGCTGAAGCGAAAGGTCAAGGGTGCGTTGATTTACCCGGTCGTGGTCGCCAATGTCGCGATCTTGATTCTGACCGGGATCATGATCTTTATCGTGCCGACGTTTGAGGAGATGTTCGAGGAGTTCGAATTGAAGCTCCCGGCGCCGACGTTGCTGCTGATCGCGATGAGTAACTACCTGGCGACGTATTGGTGGTTGCTGATCGTGATGCCGATCATGCTTCTGCTATTCGTGAAGCTGGTGCGGAAGTTTAGGCACGGGCGGATCGGGTTTGACATGTTCATCTTGAAGGTGCCGGTTTTCGGTGGCTTGATTGAAAAGAACATTCTCGCGCGGACGACGCGGACGCTCGGCACGCTAGTCAGCAGCGGTGTTCCGATTCTGGAGGCGATGAACATCACTCGGGAAACGGCGGGCAACGCGGTGTTTGAAAAGCTGTTCACGAAGGTGAACGAGGCGGTTCGCGAGGGCGAAGTGATCAGTAAACCGTTGAAGGATCACAGCCAGTTGGGTTTCCACCCGATGGCGGTCTTTTTCTTTGCGTTGTTCGGATCGTTCCCGGGAATGATTCTGTTGTCGATCGCGATCACCAGTCGCGGCACCAAGTTGGACGACGGCGTGATGGTGCAGACGTTGACGGGGATCGCCGCGTATGGAATCGGACTCGGTGCGGTTGGCGCGGGGTTGTTTTACGCGTTGAAGATCAAGACCCGCGTCGTCAACGACTTGGTCGTCAACATGGTGGACGTCGGCGAAGAGACCGGCGAGTTGGACACGATGTTGTACAAGGTCGCCGACACGTATGACGAAGAGGTTCGGACGTTGACCGATGGTCTGACGGCGTTGATCGAGCCGTTGATGATTGTCTTCCTCGGAGTGACGGTCGGCTTCATTGTCGTCAGTTTGTTTATGCCGTTGATCTCCTTGATCACGAGTTTGTCGAGCTAAAACCCTTTCACCTTCCCCGGCTTCCGGCGCGGAAGCCGGGTCGCTTTGTCAGCGGAAAAAAGCCTGTATGCGGAAACAAGCCATGAGAAGAACATTCACTCGGAAAGACTCCAGCGGATTCACGCTCGTCGAACTGTTGGTGGTCATCACCATCATCGGCGTCATCGCCGGCCTGGCCATCCCCGCCATCGGCGCGGTTCGCAAGAGGGTCATCAAGGCGGCGATGAGCGCAGAGCTCAACGTCATTGAACAGGGTTTCGACGCCTACAAAACAAAGTACGGCGATTACCCGCCGGACTTCTCAGATTGGAGTATTGTCCGTCGCCATTACTTGAAGATCTTTCCGGACATCGCGCAAAGCGAGTTGACCCTTCTATTGCTCCTCTGCGATGACGAGCCGGACAACGATCCATCCACGCCTTCTCAGGCTGCCAGCGTTGCGAACTTTCAACCCTTTGTGTTGGACCGAGCAGAAGCCGTTGTTTGGTCATTGGGAGGTTTCAGCGCTGATCCGCAGTTTCCGTTCACCGGCGAAGGAGGGCCGCTCGAATTCCTTGAACAGATCGATATCAATGGAACGTTGACCTCGGGTGATCGCTCGAATCCTTCGCACTACCAATATCGTGTGGTTCGCAATGCGCCATTTGCTGACTTCGATACTGGTCAGCTCACTTTCAACCCGATTGCCGCAACGAACGGCATTCCGGCGTACCTGTCAGGAGTCTTTGATCGGAATGTGAGTGCCGATGAACCCGCGGGGATTCTTGGTCCGCTTCCTGCAGTGTTCCAGACGCCAGACATCTTTCCTGCGTACGTTTTGCGAAGGGACCAGCACCCGGTCGTTTACTTCGATTCACGAACCTACGCATTCAACTACGTCGACAGCGGAGCGAGTGTATTTAATGCGTATGTCGACTACGAAAATGGGGTGGATCTAACGTCGATCACGACGGACGACTTGGATGGCGTTCGACCTGTGTACTCGACGCAACCTAATCAGCCTCCTGCCGGTGGCATCGTTGGGCTCGGCGGGTCGGCGGCATCTTGGCAGTTTGCCAATCCAACGACATTTCAATTGTTTGCGCCCGGACTCGACGGTGACTACGGAGTTCTTTTAGACACCGATGGCGGTGCTCCCTCCAATTCGGCGCCGGCATACTTTCAGACGGATGGTTCGATGTTGGCTCTTGTTGCGGGTGGACCCGCAACTCAGGTGGGAGGAATCTCGCGGTTCGACATCACGGCTTTTGTCCGAGACGCTTCGAATAAGTTCGGTGACAACTTGAGCAACGTTGTCGAAGGCGCGTTTGAGGATCAGGTCGATTGACGCGGGACTGTCTCACCGCTTCCCTTTTCGGTTAAGGATCATGCATCAACAAATCTCCACAAAGCGAACGAGCCTTGCCGCTCAATCCGGTTTTACGCTGGTTGAGTTGCTGGTGGTAATCACGCTGATGGTCACGTTGGGCGGGATTTTGACGTTGGCTCTGTCGTCAGCGGAGACGGAGGCCAGGATAAAACGAACGGAAGCCGATGTTCTTACGATCGGCCAGATGTTGCAGTCACGTGTGAGCGAAGTTTCACTGGGACGTATCGAGTTAGCGTTTGATCCTGTTGTGTCTGCGCCGGGGGCGCTGGGCGGTTATCCTGCAGGGACCACTGGGTTGAGTGCCGCCGAGCGGTCGCGTTTGATCCTCATGGCCCGTCGCGACAGGCTGCGGATGGTGCTGCCAGAGTGTCGTGCGGACCTGTTGTATCCACCAGCCTCGCTGCATTTCCGAACGCAGATCACCGGGTCGTCGGCCTGGACTTCGAGTGTTGCATCCGTGAAAGCGCCCGCGCAATGGGAGCGTATGCGGACGTTGGCGGGGCTGTATTCGGCGGCAGAGTTAGATCGTTTTCGAAGCAATGTTGTATCGGACCCGAGCTTTGATGGGATCGAAGATGCCTATGACCTGACCAACCAAAGTTGGCGGGAGGAGTACATCCGATTCCGCCAAGACTACGATCCCGATGGTCCCGGTGGGATGGCACCCGTGGTCGATACTTTGGCGGATGATACGGGGCTGCCCGATGATCGTTTTTGGACTAGAGAGCACGAGTCAGCTGAGTGCCTTTATCTGATACTGGCGACGACAGAACTGTTCGGTTCCCCTGCGATTGATCTCATCCAGTCTTCAAATATTGGAGACACCGATGGGGACGGCTTCATGGAGATCCTCGATGCGTGGGGAACGCCCTACGAGTTCATTAGAAATCCGAGTGGGCTGAGGACCGCCGGGATCAAAAACTTCGATCCGAGCGGAAGCACGGCGGAGCGAATGTTTCCGCTCGACCCAGATCCATTGGATTTTCTTGTGACCGATTGGCGTTATGACGATGCAAATTTCCCAGCATCCACGCCCGCGCCCTCACTTTCTTATCGTCCGTACTACTTACCGCCCGCACTGATCACTGCGGGCGG
>JBCBLJ010000004.1:0-43951 GCA_038520195.1 Planctomycetota bacterium | reverse complement strand
GTCACATGAGAGATGCGCGGATATTAGGCTGCCCTTGCACCACGTCGATCGCGCGAAAGAAACTGTTCGATCGGGTCCATCCCTTCGACGGGAGTCGCGTTCAGATTCAACGTGTAACGAAAACTCGGATCGCGAGCGAGAAAGGCTTCGAGTTGTTTTGCCCTGTCGTATTGCGTGCGACGGTCGGCAGGCAATTTCCCGATCACGTCTTCGGCAAGCATCGCCGCGCTGGGAACCGTCGATCGGTCGTACAGCAAAAGCTCCCCATAGCTCAACAGTCCCAGCCAACGCCCGGGTGCTGCGATCCAAGGTGTTTGCGTCCTACGAAAAAAGGAGTGCGTTCCAAAACTGTATCGAATCCTTGGGAACGGTGGCGGGTCATACTCGTACTCTCGAGACAAACACCACGTGTCTCGAGTGTGGACTACTTCGTTGGCGGCGCCACTTGCATAGTAGGGAGCAATCGCGAACAAAGACGGACGTCTCATCGCTTCACACACGACTTCGACTTGGACGTTGTCGTAGAACTTTCGCTCCGCCACGCTCGCGGATTGATACTGCATCGGAATGCGACTTCGGCGTACTTCACGGCCGAGTTCCGCCGACGTCCAGGCGGAGGTGGGTCTGCCGCGACGATCGGTTGATTGATAATTTTCCAACACCTTGCCACGCAGATAGAGACTGCTTAATAAGCGGTAGGGCTGATCCGTTTCAATCTCGGTCAATTTGATGGTCAGTGCGCGCGCCGGATTCTGTCCCACGCGGCCGAACTGTTCCAAACGCACTTCGTCATCAAAACCCGTCAACGCCGGGCCGCCGGCTCGTGAACGCTCGGCCTCCATTTTCCGAGGTAAGACGTAAAAAAACGCCGTCGCGATTACGATCACCGCCGGTGTCAGTGTGACGACCGCATACTTGGAGCAAGAGCGCGACGCCCCGGTGAGAGATGGAAGTGATTGCACCGAAGAGACCGCGATGCATGGCCCTTCCTCATTCGGCAGGAGTGCCGACCAGTTGGAGAAACCGTGTCGCGGTGAAGGTTGAACGAACGGCGCGTTGTTGTTCTCCAATAGCGCGACCCAACCAAGCAGACTCAGCGCGCTCGCCCCCACAATCCCGATCGGAATGATCAGCAAACCAAAGCTAATCGCGTCGCTGAAAATCGCCGCGACGATCAGCTCCAAAAGACAGAAGACCGCGAGCTGTTCCAGAATACGCTGCGACTTTCGCTGCAACATCAAGACGGCTTGGACCAGGACCAGCAAGAGCGCGACCGATACCATTTGCGGTGTCCCCTCTTGCTGCATGCCCCAGAAGTCACGCACGCAGTAAATCGCCGCTGCACCCATTCCCAGGTACGCGCCCAGTGGTGGAAGCTCGAACACCCGAAGCCAGTCCACAAACACAAAACCGAAGGTCGCCGCGAACACCGCCATCGCCGCCAACCACTGAGTCTCTCGCCCCGACGCGAGTACCAGCCCACCGGCGGCCGACAGAAAAGCAAACTTCAGCTCCAATCGCAAACGCATCGAGCTTTGTTCTGGTTCAACCTCCACGCTCACGTCCTCGCCGCATCGGCTTCTGATTGCTGAGCATGCCAAGTGGGCGTCGAACGATAGCCGAGAAGAAAACGCCGGACACGCGAAGACCGAATGTCCAGCCAGGCAAAACGTTTGGTGTAAATCAAATCACGCAGTTTTCGGGACGCAACAGAATCCTGCTCGGCCACCGCCGCGTCGAAGGAGTTGCCGCTGAGTACGACCAAGTCGCTGTTGCGCATTTCGCCCGCGTCCGGCGTGCTCAAGGCTTCGATGACGTTTGGAAGGCCCGAGCGATCCCCCGGTGAAGATTCGGCCAGTCGCTCAAACAAGCGACGCGGTTCATGCCCGTCGGCGACGCGCCATCGGGTTTCTTCTCGGTGGCCGTCGATCACAGCCAACCTTGTGAACCGGCTCTGATTCGACAACTCATTGAGCAGCGTCGCCGCAAAGCTCAACAACAATTCAAAATCCGCCGAGACTTCAAGCGAGTCGTCGGTGGCGTCGACCAGGAGGTGAAACTGGTGTCGTGCCCGGTACTCAAACTGTCGAACCGCCGGATAGCCAAGTTTCGCCGTCGTGCGCCAATGGACGTTCTTGAGTTGATCACCGGATTGCCACGCCCGCAAACCAAAAAACTCTCCTTCGGCATCTGTCCGACCCGCCGCGCGACGCCCGTCTCCACCACGTCTCGCGGGCAATAGCGTCTGCCAATCCCGACGAAGATTGAGCAATCGCGGAAATACGAAAATCGGCTCGATGGAGCCTGGGCTCATCCGGTCACACTTCATCATCGAAAACGGATACGTCGTCGATGCGATCGCGGGGCCCAGGGCATACTTGCCGCGCTGTTGAATCCGACAGCGAATGCTCCCTCGGGAGGACCGTTGGGGCATCACGCCGCCGATACTCGCATCGAGTAACGCGTCGTCGTCGGGCTCCTGCGAGCGCTGCGCCCCGTCACCGCCGACGGAAACTCGTCGAATCTGATCCTCGATTCGAATTCCCCACAGCGGGATGAGTCGCGATGCGTTGTGCACCTCGTATTGAATCTGGAAAGACTCACCGGCGAATACACCTGCCAGTGACTGCCGGGTCATCCGGACACGACGAATCATTCCTCTGCCTTGCCGCCACTGCACGATCACCGCACTGATCAGCAAACCCGCCAAAACGAGCAACAGATTGAAACCACGTAGCGAACCGCCGATGATCGCGAACAACGCCACAAACAAGAAATGGAAGCCGAGCCGAGTCAGCCGGAAGCGATATCGCGGGCGGGGTGGAGGAGACGCCATCAGTGCTTCTCAAGACAAGGTTCGCTAAGCACTATAGTACCACAACCATCGTCGCCGCGCCCGCCCGAGCCGGCATCAAGCCAGCCACGGTTACCCACCGCCTATCCCTTTTTTTCACAGAGCATGTCCGAGTCAAAACATCCGTACGATTTCGTGGTCATTGGCGCCGGCATCGTCGGCTTGGCCACCGCCTGGAAGTTGACTCATCGCTATCCCGATTGTCGTGTCGCAGTTCTTGAAGCAGAAACTCAGCCGGCAGAGCACCAGAGTGGTCGCAATTCGGGCGTGATTCACAGCGGTATCTATTACAAGCCGGGCTCCACCAAGGCAATCACCTGCCGATCTGGCAAAGCCGCGATGGAGGCATTTTGCGAGGAATACAACGTGCCCTGGGAACGCTGCGGGAAGGTCGTGGTCGCGACGTCCCAGGCGGAGTTGGAATCACTCGATCGGATCGCGGAGCGGGCGACGAATAATGGCGTCGAATTTGAACGGATCAACAGCGATGAACTTCGCGAGTTTGAGCCCAACGCCGCTGGCGTCGCTGGACTGCACGTCCCTGAAACCGGAATCGTCGACTATCGAAACGTATGCATCCGCCTCGCCGAGTTGATCCAACAGCGAGGTGGGAGCGTTCACTTTCAATCGCGGGTGAAACGAATCGACCAGGACGCTCGTTCGATTCGGATGCAGGATGATCGCGGAAACCAATATGAGGCCGCCAAGATGATCAATTGCGCGGGACTCCATTGCGATCACTTGTGTCGGTTGGCTGGCGGGAAGCCGGAAATCCAGATCGTGCCGTTTCGTGGTGAGTACTACGAATTGCGCCCCGAACGTGAGTCGCTCGTGAAGAATCTCATTTACCCGGTGCCCGATCCATCGTTTCCGTTTCTAGGCGTGCACTTTACAAGGATGGTCGGCGGTGGCGTCGAATGTGGACCCAACGCAGTCTTGGCGCTGTCTCGCGAGGGCTACGATTGGTCCCGGATTCGAATCGGTGACTTGGTCGAAACGTTTCGCTTCGGCGGCTTCCGAAAACTCGCCCGTCAGCATTGGCGAACGGGCATCGGCGAGATGAACCGCTCTCTCCGCAAATCTGCATTCGTACGCGCCCTGCGCAAATTGCTTCCCACGATCGCCGCGGACGATTTGGTTCGCGGACGCGCCGGCGTTCGAGCCCAAGCCGTGTCGCCCGATGGCAAACTGGTAGATGACTTCTTGATCCAAACGGAAGGGAACTCCGTTCACGTCTTGAATGCGCCGTCACCCGCAGCGACTGCCTCACTCGCGATCGCCGACAAGATACTCGAGGCTTTGGCGTAAGGTGTCAACGAAGAACTCGATCCGCGTCCGAAACGCGACGGTCTCATTCGGCTCCATCGATGTGGTGCGCGACATCGAATGGGCGATCGATGAAAGTGAAATCGTTTCGCTGATCGGACCGAGCGGTTGCGGAAAGACGACACTGCTGAGATGCCTGGCGGGGCTGCAACAAACCACTCAAGGCGATGTCGTTTTTGAATCCGGCATCGACACGGCATCCGGTGAGATTGGATTCGTCTTTCAGCAACCCTCGCTACTTCCCTGGCTCAGCGCTTTGGAAAACGTCATGCTGCCGCTTCAGTTGATCGGCCAGGGCACGGCACAACAACGGCGTTCGGCTGCCGAAGATGCATTGGCGTCTGTCCAACTAAGCGACCATCTCGGCAAACGGCCCGGTGAACTATCCGGCGGAATGCAAATGCGAACGTCCATCGCACGGGCGCTCGTCACCAACCCTTCGGTGTTACTGCTGGACGAGCCCTTCGCGGCGCTCGACGATATGCTTCGAGCCGAACTGGGTGAATTGCTGCTCACGCTTTGGCAACGGCGCCAATTCACCGCCGTCCTCGTGACACACAACATCTCCGAATCGATTCTTCTGTCTCACCGAATCGCCATCATGCGCGATGGTGTCCTCGAACGGGTTATGAAGAATCCCATCGATTGGCCGAGAAGCTGGAACCAAATGCGGAGCGCCGAGTTCGCGGAGTTCTTCGGCGTCGTGAGCGATCGCCTACGGGGTCTGGCGGAGTCGGCTCGATGAAAGACACAAGATCAATAGCCAGGTACGTCGCTCCGTGGCTTCCCATGGTGATCGTCGCCGTCCTCGGGCTCGCGGTCTGGCACCTGACGGTCCGCATGTTGGGCCTTCAAGCCGTTATCCTTCCGGCTCCGATCGATGTCTATCACGCCGCGATCGAATATCGGTCCGAACTGATCACGGCCCTGTTTTCAACCGGTGCGGCGGCCGCAGCGGGATTGGTTTCGGCGATCACGTTGGGCTCATTGATCGCGGTCGCGTTCTCGCAATCGCGGCAGATTCGAATCGCGTTTTTCCCCTACGTGATGTTTCTACAAACCGTCCCCATCGTGGCAATCGCGCCGCTGCTGATCATCTGGAGTGGTTACGAGTTTCGCACGGTCGTGATTGTTACCGTCATCATCTGCCTCTTTCCGGTTGTCAACAACGTGACCACCGGCCTCACGACGATCGACCGCCAATGGGCCGATCTGTTTCGGCTCTACGGCACGTCGAGGCTGAAGCGGCTGCGGTTGTTGCAAGTCCCGGCGGCGATTCCGTCGCTCGTTCTCGGGGCGAAGACCAGCAGCGGACTTGCGGTGATCGGCGCGATCGTCGCCGATTTCTTCGTCGGCAACGGCTCCGCCGATTACAAGGGCCTCGGCACCTTGATGACGGGATGGATCGCATTCTCGAAGACCGCGCCGATGATCGCCGCGCTGTTCGCCTCGACCCTGTTGGGTTTGGTCTTGTTTGGCACGGTCCACTTGATCGCGCGGACCCAGCTACGCCGATGGATGAACTAGCAATCAGCGTCGAGCCGCGTTCGGCGTCAATCGCTCGCTCGCGTCACACAGCGACGTTCAACCAGAGACTACTGATTGATCGCTTCCTTGATCACTTCCCGATTGGCCCGTGTCCCGAGCGAGCCCCATAGCCCATACGGACTTGGCGCGCCGGGGGTGATTTCGCCTTGGCCGAAATAGGTGTCACCAGCATCAATCGACTCCGTCATGAAAATGACCGCGCCGTCGTTCATCAAGACATGGCAGCCACCGGGGTGCCGACTGCTTGCCGACCAGTTGCCTGCGCCATGTTCGTTGTAGCCACCGATGCACAGCTCCGTGTTCGGCGGTGCGATCGTGGTAAAGCTGGAATAGCAATTGGCATAGTTAGCCCAGATCGCACCGCGGCGAACCCCGAACTCAACCACACTCGGGTAGTTTGAACCGTCGTCGCTTTTGGGATCGTGAGCCGGAAACAAGCTTGGCATCCAAAACACAGGCCGTTCCGGGTCAATCATGTTGCCGGAGTTTCGGCAACCAAGAACACCTCCGCTGGTCGATGATAGGACGTCAATGCCATCGATGTTGATCACATCGAACAACGGCCTCGAACGGAAATCGTTGTCACCGAGGTCCGTCATGATCTCGCCGCAGGCGATGGTATTGGAAAGCCCATCCAAGATGTCGCGAAAACGCATGTCTCGTCGGCTCACGAACGTTCCACGCTGATAGCGGTTGACGTCAACCGCCAACGGGATCGGCACAGTGCCGTAATCACCGAACGTGTAGCTAGTCATCCCAAACTGAGTCGTCACCGAGCTATCGCCGATGCAGGCCGCGTAGTTGGTGCGAGCCAGCGCCGGCAACCCCACGCCGGGATCACTGGGGCAACGGAACGTCGGTATCTCCGTCACCCATGGCCCGTACTCATAATGACCCGCCGAAGGTTTTGGTCCCATCGCAAGCCATGGCGTCGGACTCGGGTTTCCGTCCGCATTGACCGCGAGAGGATTGCGAATCTGTTCCCAAAGCGCCTGTTGCTCAATGAAGGGAAGCGTGCCGACGAGAAAGCTGAGGTGCTTCATGTTGGTTCGCGTCGAATGCGCACCAAGCGTGTTCCCTGCCAGAAGGTCCATGCCTGTTCCACCGCCATGCATCGGTAGTCGGCGATGGGCGGAGTGGTAGTTGTGCAGCGAAAGCCCGATTTGCTTGAAGTTGTTGCTGCAACTCATCCGACGTGCTGCCTCACGAGCAGCCTGCACCGCGGGCAATAACAATCCAACCAGAATGCCAATGATCGCGATGACGACCAACAGTTCGACCAACGTGAAGCCGGCGCGTTGGGGACGCTTCATTGATACTCTCCCTGATAATACGTTGGCTCTTTTGGTTTGCTCGACGACTCTTCGGACGGGCCCGTTTCCTCTCCGTCGCCCTCTTCTTTTTCGGGCTCGAGGAAAACCTCGGGGATTTGATTCGCCCCGTCCATCGCAGCCTGCTCGGCGTCAGAAACCTGAAAGGGATTCTGATCGAGGGGAACGTCGAGCGTTCCACCGGAGTGGCCACCACATCCGACCGCCAAGACGGCGGTCAGAACGAAAAGCAAAGAGAAAGCCTTCATAAAAGCGTCTCAAGACGAGTACAGAACACCTGTATTCTACTGCCGCCAATCTGGGGCGACAACAGAAACGCTCGCAAGCGCGCCGTCGGTAGCCGAGTGAGGCCGCCTATTCGGCCCCCTCCGACGCGGATTCGATTTCTTCCGAAGCCGCATCGACGAACTCTTTGAGAGCCGATGCCGGCAGAGCAAAGCTCCGCACTCGACTGTTCCTCGCGATGTTCAAGCCGACGAAACGGCCTTCAAGATCAAAGAGGGGTCCGCCACAGCTGCTCGGGGAAAGGTTGGCGTCGTGCGGAAACACTTCATTGAAGCCGTCTCGGCGACCGCTCTTGGCCATCTGATCCGCCGCATGACGCGAACTCGATGGGACAGCCCCAAGCGTGATCGACTTCGTCAACTCATCCTCATCGCGGCGGAGTGTCGCCGTGATGACTGCATTCGGGTCCGCCTTGGAGAGAAAGTTCCGCATGTCTTGCTGAGTCCGAATGACGGTGTCGTTCAGCTTGGTGACAACGTCGCCGACCAGCAAACCCGCTCTCTTGGCGGCCCCATCCTCAGTGACCTCATTCAAAAGGGCTCCCTTGTTGTTCTCAAACGTGGTGGGGACGACGCCAAGAAATCCGCGGCTACTGAATTTTCGAGAACGAAAGACCCGACTGCCCACGACGCTTACATCACCATCACCGTCGGCATCCGGTGTCAGCAGGAACGTCCCCGCCGCAAGGCCTGACTCGACCGAATCGAAATTGATCCCATCGGTGCTGACCTCCGGGGCCTTCAATAGGACCAAGTCATTCGCGCGATCACGCTCGACGATCTCAAGTTCAATCGGTTCGTCATCACTCGTCATTTTCGGGTTGGAACCGACGACTGAACTCTTACTGACGATCCAGGCGGTGTCCGCGATTCGGGTGCCAATGATGGACGTGGAATCCTCATCACCGACCTCGCTAATAATCTCAACGCACGCATCATCAAGTTTCGCTTCAAGTTCAGCGAGTTGCTTCGCCAGGCCGTTCAACTCGCGAAAGCTTCGCGGCGTCGGGACCGAGGGATGATCCACTTTCGGAAGTGGAACGTCCGGCGCCGCTTCGCGTTCGACGTCAAATTCGACCTGCAAATCCAGCGTCTCGTCTTCGCGCATCAATACGATCTCGAGTGAATCGGCTTCCTCGTCGCGAGCCGCGATAAGCGCTTCACGCAAGTCGGAAAGCGTTTGCAGCTCACGACCATGTAGTTTCATGATCGTGTCGTCTTCTTTGATGCCGGCTTTCGACGCGAGGCTCTCGTTTTCGACACGAAGGATCCGAATGCCTTTGAACTCACCTTCATTTTCTTCGTCACGAGCCGGAGTGCAGCGGACGCCAAGCTTCGGCATCGGTGGCCCCGCACTGACAAAGGCTCGCTCATAATTGTGCTCGTTCCAAAACTCACGATAAACGTTGACCGGGACCTCGTAGTTGCGCCACATCGAACGACCGATCCGAGAATGGATACCGATCACATAGCCGTTGAGATCAAAGAGTGGTCCACCGGAATCACCAGGTTCCATCAAGGCCGAAGACTGGAGCATGCCGCGGCTGCGGCCGGCACTCATCATGCGACCGAAACGAACCACCGGTTCGCGGCCAGCCTTTTGACCGCCGGGATAACTGAGTCCGATACAAGGTTGATTCGGCACCAGTGAAGACGAATCGCCCATTGGAACATACGGCAGGTCATCACCCGGATTGGTGATCTGAATCAGCGCGCTGTCAGTCCTCGCATTGGAGCCTTTCCCGACGCCACGAAGACGACGACCGTCGGGCAACATGATCCGGTACTGCGTCCCCGGCCGAACGGCGTGACCCGCCGACAAGACCTTGCCATCCGGACTCACAATCACACCACTAAAGCCGGTGCCGCCACCAAGAATATTCACAACGGCGGGGCGGACACGATCAATCGTCTCCAAGATTTCCGTTTGCAGAGAATCGAGGTCAAAGTCGTCCTCGCCACGGGCGTCCCCAGGACGGAGCGTGAACAAGGACAAGCCTAGAAAAAGAATCAGAGCGTTTCGAGATACATGCATGAATGAGAACTCTCGAGTTTGGCAATCATCCATCCTTGGCCAAGAAAACTGTTCCGTCTCCGCCAGTACCATTATGCGTCAGTGCCAACTCGCTTTGCCACAGGTTGGGCCATAAGAACAAAGTTTTGACAGGCCCGCACCCATGGACGCCGGGTCGACCCAAGCCCGGAAACTTTTTCGATGAGTTAATTCGGGCCGGTCACAACGAGCACACCGCTGGCGACCGTCTCACGAACAAAGCGATAAAGTTCGTTCAGACGAAATGTCCGCCATGGCCCCGTGAGACGACTTGGTGAGACGGCTCGGTTCTTGTGTGACGTCCGCCACCTACCGACGGTCGACCGCCAAACGAAGGGACTCCGATTTCCGACTCGTCGAGTCGAGCCTCAATCACTTCTGCCGGATCAAGAGTCCGTCAAAGACCGCCAGGCTCGTCGAAACAAACAGTTTCCTGAACTCCTACTTTCAATCCGCTGCCTCGATTCGATACAACGCCGCGGAAGTTCGAACGAGAAGAACGTTACCGACGACCGCCGGGCTGGCCATGATTTGGCCGTCAAGTTGGTTCTCCGCGATTTGCTTGAATTCACGTCCCGCTTCGAGCACCGTGATCGTTCCTTCCTGCGAACTCATGTAAACGCGATTGCCGGCCAGAAGCGGAGACGCCGAGTACTTTCCGCCGATCCGCTTCTTCCACACCGCGTCGCCAGTTTCGGCATCCAAGCAAGTCGCAATGCCTGTATCGTCAATCACGTAGATGAGGCCTTCGTGCACAATCGGCGATGGTTTTGTCGGCATGCTTTTCGACGCCGTCCAAAGCACATGCGTGTCGGTGACGTCACCCGTTCCATCCACTTTGACAGCCCAAAGACGTTTGTCACTGAACCCGGTCGCGAAGTAAACGACGTCCTTCGCATACACGGGGCGTGGAACCACCGAAAAACCTTTACCATGACGAACCTTCCAGAGTTCCCTCCCCGTTTCTGGTTCATAGGCAACCATCCACTGGGAGCCCATGCAGATCAATTGGCTCCGCCCTTTCGAATCGGTGAGACGGATCGGTGTGCAGTAAGCCTTTTTCATATCGCCGGAAGGCGCATCCATTTTCGGCCGAGCGGTTTCCCAGATCGTCGTGCCCGTCGACTTGTCCAGCGCGGTCACGTACTGCCGCTCGACACCGTCTTGGATCAGCACAAGACGTGGGCCGTCGATGAACGGAGAACTTCCCGGTCCCACCGAGTGAACGAGAGGCAACTGTCGATGCCACACGACGTCTCGACTCGCTCGATCAATGCAAAACGTGCCGTAGGTTCCAAAGTGACAATAGATATGGTCGCCATCGATCACTGGTGTCGGTGATGCATAGCTGTTGAGCGAGTGAATCGGGTCAGGAGCATCGACCTCTGTCAATTCGATGGTTGACTCAACGAGGCCCGTCACCCAGTCCACCACAAGCAACTTCAACTTGATCGACTTGGCGATCGCCAGCTGCTTGAATTTCTTTTGCTCGACTCCCGCATCCGCCAACATCCGCAAACGCTCTTCCTCCGTTGGGAACACTTCGGTCGCCGTCGTGACCCAGACGTGACCGTCGGCAACCACCGGTGAAGACCACGCCTTACCCGGTAGTTCGGTCTTCCAAGTCACGTTCTGTTCGTCGCCGAAGGACGATGGAACATTGGCATCGAGTACAACACCATTGCCGTTCGGCCCGCGAAACTGCGGCCACGGAGTGTCCGCAACGGCGTTCCCCACAAAGATCAGACTACAGAGCAAAGCTAGACGAAACATCGAGGGACCTCGGACGATTACCTCGGACAATTGGATTCGACTTCGGAGTATAAACACTCCGCACCCCGACCGTATCCATTCCCGTCGCTCGCGGATGGTTGGTTGCCCCACAAACCATCACTGGTGCTTGCGAGTGATCTCCAGCGCCGCGGCGTGCAGCGAGCCATTGGTCGCCAAAACGCCCGAGGGTACCAAACCAAGCGGTTCGCCAGTCGTGTTTGAGACCATCCCGCCGGCTTCGCTGACAATCAGTTGTCCTGCCGCGAAGTCCCAAGGCGAAAGCTTGTACTCAAAGAACACACCGAACATCCCACTCGCGACCGCGCACAAATCAAGTGCGGCGGTACCGAAGCGGCGGACCCCATGAATGTCATGCGAAAAGAATTCTTCGATCGCCGCCAACGTGGAACGCATCATGTCGCCGCGGTCATAGTAAAACCCACAGCCGATCAGTGACTTCGAAAGCGACGTCGCCGCGTCGACTCGGATCGGCTCGTCATCGCGGTAAGCGCCGTCGTTAAGTCCCGCGCGATAGCAAGTCCGCGTGATCGGATTCGTCACGACTCCCACCACCGGCTTGCCGTCTCGGAAGTAAGCAATCGAAACTGCGAAGTGTGGCACGCGATGCGCAAAGTTGTTTGTGCCATCGAGCGGATCGATCACCCAAAGATGCTCCTGCGATGTGTCGCCCACGAGGTCTTCTTCACCCATCAACTCGTGAGCGGGAAACGCGGCAGCAATTCGATCGGCGATCGCGTTCTGGCTCTCCACATCGGCGTCGCTGACCAAGTCGTAGGACTTACCACCGGCATCCGACTTGTCGCGAAGTTCGACGCCTTCGTGCCAGTAGCGTCGGAGGACATCGCCGCCCGCTTCGGCGGCTCGCAGCGCCACATCGAGAATGGACGCAAGCTCGGGATCGCGTCGCATGGCTTTATCGGCCACGGATGGCAACGCCGGTCGACCAGCCCGCCGCAGAGTGCGGGGCTTCGACAAGATCGCTGCGAATCATCTTTCGCGGTAGGTGATTCGGCCCTTGGTCAAATCATAGGGCGAGAGTTCGACCCGGACCTTGTCGCCGGGGACGATTCGAATGAAGTGCTTACGCATCCGTCCCGCGACGTGCGCCATCACCTCATTGCCGGTCTCAAGCTGAACTCGAAACCGAGTGTTTGCAAGGGCCTGGGTAACGGTGCCCTCGACTTCAAATGCTTCTTCTTTCTTTCCCAAGTGTGATTCCTCAATACGAGTTCGCGCGGTCGGAGACGTTCCGATCCATCACGATTGTCGGTCATCAACCACGAACGTGATCGCCATAACCGACTGCCGCAGACGGTGTAACCGTACGCAGATGATCAGCCAACGAGACAGACCGCGGCAAGGTGAATATGCGCCACCGAAGCCAAAATTCAGCAACAGCGTTTAGCTGAGAGCGTCAATCCGCGTCGGGTTCGGACCGGAAATTGTAAAGTCAGTGCGATCCGATTGAAGGCTGAAACGCAGATTTTAACGCTTGCTGAACTGGACGCCGCGACGGGCACCACGCAAACCGGGTTTTTTACGTTCTTTCATGCGCGAATCACGCGTCAGGAATCCGCCGTCGCGAAGCGGGTCATGCAACTCCTCGTTGTGGCTCACGATCGCACGCGCGAGTCCCATCCGAATTGCCCCACTTTGGCCGGTCATCCCACCGCCGTTGACGCGAACCAGTACATCGACCTTGCCGGTCAACTCCGCGGCATCGAGCGTTTGCAGGATCGCGGTGCGGTCTTGTTCGTTGACGAAGTACTCGTCGATCGACTTGCGGTTGACCGTGATCTTGCCGTCACCTGGACGAATTCGGACACGAGCGACGCTACTCTTTCGGCGGCCGGTTCCAAGCGAATCGCCGTTGATCTTGTCTTTTTTGACGAGGGTCATCAGGAATCAATCAAAAGTGTGTGGTGGGTCGGAAAACCTGTCGTCAAACGACTTTCTTGCCCGAGCGGGCCATCGGCTGGGGGTCCTGAGCGATATGCGGATGCTCGGGACCGGCGTAGATTTTCAGCTTCTTGAGCATTTGCCGAGCCAGCTTGTTCTTCGGGAGCATGCGGCGAACGGCGTGGTAGATCAAGTCTTCGGGCTTGCGCTGCTGCCGATCGCCGTAGCTTTCCAGCTTCAGACCCGGATAGCCGGTGTACCACGTGTAGTGGCGGGCATCCATTTTCTTGCCTGTCATCGCGACCTTTTCAGCGTTGGTCACGACCACAAAGTCACCGCAATCGACATGTGGCGTGTACTCGGGGCGATGCTTGCCCATCAGCACCACGGCGATATCGCTCGCCAAACGACCCAACACCTCATCGGTGGCGTCGACAAGATGCCATTTTCGTTCGATCTGGCCCGGCTTGGCCATATAGGTAGCTTGTACGGTCACGAAATCGCTGTTTAAAAGACGTGAGAACGATCTTGCGGGAGGCACGGCAAATCTCGCGCCGCACCGGAGAATCCGGAAAGGTATCGATCTGAGCGAACCTTCACAAGGGCTTTTCACTAAGTTCCCGAGAGGAATCCGCACCGATCCGAGCCGATGCCAATCTGTGCGGATCCGGGGGTCCATTAGCCTCGAAATCGCGCCAGATACCCGTTCAAACGCAGTTTCTTGCGGGCACTGTCGCTGGTCATGTAACGGACGCTGCCGAACACCGGCCGCTTCGGCCCCCAGGCCCGATCATAGCGTCCGAGCACCCAAAGGATGCCGCTGTAGGAGTTGGGGTCGCGGCCATCGAGACCATACTTGTTGTTGAGCTCGATCATGACCGCCAGGGCATCGCGGGCCGTCGCCGTCCAGTGCAGGATCTTCTTGCCCCACAGCATCCGCATGTAGTTGTGCATCACACCGGTTTCGACGAGCTGCCGCTGTGCGGCGTTCCAGAGTTCATCGTGCGTCTCGCCCCGTTCGAACTGCTCGAGTGAATACACGACCGGCCGCTCGTCGCCGGCCGTTTCGGCGAGCGACTTCTGGGCCCACTGCGGCAGCGATTCCAGCTTGTCATAGCTCTCCGGCTCACGGTGGGCCATGTTGAAACCCATTTCGCGCCACGTCAGCATCTGGTCCAAAAAGCCCTCGGCCTCTTCGCTTGTGTTCCAAAATCCGTGGTTCTTGCCGTTGGGCTTCGAAGCCCCGTCTGGCGTCCATCCCTCGTGATCCAGAACGCGATCAATGACTTCTCGAGCCCCGATGTGACCGAAATGCAAATGCGGGCTTAATCCTGTCGTGGCTTCTTCGTCCGGATGGTTTCGGTCGGTGCCGTACCTGGACAAACGCGAATCGATAAATCGATCCAACAGGCGCCTCGCCTCCGCGGCGCCGCCCGAGACGGTGGGACTGGGGGCGACCGAATGGTCGATCGCTAGCCGACCGATCCCGTCACCGTCCAAAAGTGAGTCAAAGTCAGCCGCTTTCCACTTTCGCGTGATCGCTGCCGGCAACGACTCCAGCCGTGGCAACTTCACTCTCGCCAGCGGGTCGGCCGCGACCGACTCCACCAACCACTCAAGGATGTTCTTCTGCATCCAGCGGCGGTAGCTGTGGGCCACCGTGAACGTTCGGTCGGCCAAACGCATGGGAATGACGCCGTTGCTGTCGACCAACTCGAGCGAAACCGGCAAGCGATCCTTCACCGCTCGGATCATCTTGGGCAGAAAGAAGCACGGATAGTCATCGGTGACCACGGTGCATGCCTTTTTTGCCAGCGTCGCCAACAGGGGCGTCCCGGCGCCGGGCCGCGGTTCGACATAAGGAAAGTAGGTGACCGGCGCCTTGGCAAAGTCCGCGGCGTTGGCTCGCATGCCTTCGATGACAAACCGGTGCAAGCGATCGCTGGCCCAGCGATAGCGGACCCGAAGCGGCTCGAAAATGACCAGCGGCTTCTTCAACGACTTGGCCCGATCGACCGCGTGCTGCAATGCCGCGTTGTCTCGGCGTCTTCGCGTCGCGATCATCCAGTACAGAACAAAATCACCGTCGGCACGAATTTCTCGGTCATTGGCTTTGGTCAGTCGAAGCGGTGGTATCGGCACGAGCAGTCCATCCAAGCGGTTCAAACGAAGTCGGGCGAAACACAGTCGCCTCTCGCCACTCCCATTTCGTCACTTTAGACTTTCTGCAAGCCAGCCGCCTCAAGAGTGTTCCGTTGAATCTTCTCCGAAAGAAACTCCCTCTGATCGCGACCCTCGTCGCACTGCTGCTCGCGCTGGCGACCTACGTGATCGGGATGGCCCATTTCCAGGCTCAGGAAAGCGAGTTCTACACCTTCGAGCAGTTGATCAAACCGCGGATCGTCGATGTGGTCATCGCCACCTGGCTATTCTACGTGGGGTGTTCGATCGGCAGCTTTCTGAATGTCGTCGCTTGGCGGATGCCGCGTGGCCAGGAGATCTCGGGTAGTTCGCACTGTCCGCGCTGCGCCAAAAAGTTGATTTGGCGAGACAACTTTCCGGTGTTTGGTTGGATCTCGCGTCTCGGTCGCTGCCGTTACTGCGGGTCGCCAATCTCGCGACGTTATCCGATCGTCGAAGCGATGGTCGGGATCTCGATCGTGTTCGTCGCGATCCCCCAGATTTATGCGGCGTCGCTGCCTCTTCCCGAGCAAGTGTTGGAGGCTCTCCGGTCGCGTGGCGGCCCCGTTTGGTCGCCTCGCGCCAGCCCCACGGTGCTCTTTATTGTTACGTATCACGTCCTCGCGCTGGCAACGCTTTGGGCGCTAGCGCTCATTCGCGTGGATGGTGTCAAGCTTCCATCGTCCATCCAGGTGTTTGCCGGGATTACCGTCTTGGCACCAATGTTTGTGAACCCCTCCTCCATGGTTGTTTCGTGGCAGTCGGCACGTGGAGAGGATTGGTCGCCGCACGGCATGTTTATCGAGGTGCCCGTGCGGATCGCCACCTCGTTGGTCGCCGCCGCTTTCTTGGGACGCGTGCTCGCCCGGCGACTTTGTCCTCAAGCCGATCTCAAGTTGGACCCGCTTGGGAAAGACTCGTCACGACTGATCGATCTGATTTTGATGCTGTCGATTCCGGCGGTCTTGATCGGCTGGCATTCGATGCCCGCGATCGTCGTGGTCTCGGCCGTCGTAAGTGTCTTGATCCGTCCGTTGGTCAATTGGATCCCGATCAACGATTCACCCAAACGCCAGCTCGAATCCCGCTCCGCGCTGGAGTACTTTTCGATCTCGCTCCCGCTTGTCCTCGCCTTCCAACTCGCCTTCTGGCGGCCACTGTGGCAAAGCGGATTTTGGCCGAGCGATGTGAGCCCACGCAATGTCATCCTGCTTTGGGCCGTTGCCGCCTTGATCGTTCCGTCGCTCATCCCAAGTGAGTCGCTCATCCCAAGTGATGAGCGTCCGGTGCAATCGCCGAATGTCGTCCAAGAAGACGACGACGATGATGCCGATCAGGACGACGAAGAAGTCGAAAGCGATCGCGAGATCGTCGAGCAGCAAACAGAAAACGACGACGCTGACTCAGCCGACGAATTGCCAGATCAAAAGCGCGATGCTGAAACCGACGATGGATATCAGCGTTGAAATCACACCCCAAGTCTTCAGCGTCTGACCTTCGCTCATCTGGAAGTAACGCGAGATCATCCAGAAGCCTGAATCGTTGACGTGCGAAAACCCGGTCGCACCCGCCGCGATCGCGATCGTCACCAAGCCAAGCTGAGGTTGGCTGAGGTCACTGACAAAGTTGGCCATCAATCCGGCCGCCGTCAGCATCGCCACGGTCGCCGATCCCTGTGCGATCCGAATCAGCGTCGCGAACACCCAGGCCAACACCAGCACCGAAATCCCCGACTCAGCGAACATCACCTCCAATGCGTCGGTGATGCCCGTCGCTTTGAGCACTCCTTTGAAAACACCGCCCGCTCCGGTGATCAGAATGATGATGCCCGCCGGACCCAAAGCCTTCGTCGATATCTCCAGCAACGTCGTTCGGTCGACGCCTCGCCGCGTTCCAAGGAAATAGAGCGCCGATGTCGTCGCCAGCAGCAACGCAATCACGGGATGCCCAATGAACATCACGCACTGGTAGAACAATCCACTTTCGGCCAACAGGCTCTTCAGTTCCGTCTTGCGCTGGTCATTGGTAAGCCCCTCTTCCAAACCCGAAGCGATGATCTGTTCGACAATCGTATTGGCTAAGATCAGCGCGATCGGTAACGCGATTAAAAACAGGATGAAGCCAAACGGTGGCAGGTCGGATTCGTCAATCTCCTGCGGCGGTTCGGTCTCTTCGATCTTGTGATCGATGGTCTTCGCGAGCAACGCGCAAAGCCAGGGCCCGCAAATCAGTGCGGTGGGAAATCCGACCAGCACACCGAATAAAATGACCCAGCCAAGGTTTACGCCCAAAAGGTAACCGACCGCGACGGGCCCGGGCGTCGGCGGCACAAAGGCGTGCGTCACGGCCATTCCCGCCACCAACGGAAGTCCGAAGTGTAGAAAGGGCTTCTTGGTGTCGCGCGCCAACGCGAACAAGAGAGGCGCAAGAATGACCAACGCCACGTCCAGGAAGACTGGGATCGAAATGATGAATCCGGTCAGCAACATCGCCCAAGGAGCTTTCGCCGCACCAAAGACTTTGACCAAATAGTTCGCCAGCGCCTGTGTCCCACCACTGTGTTCGAGGATCGCACCGAAAATGGCACCGATGCCAATGATCGTCGCAATAAACCCCAGCGCGTCTCCCATGCTGTTGACGATCGTATCCGCGACCTGACTGAGCGGCACCGCGTCGTCATTGACCATTCCACTCGAAGCGGCGACCACGACGGAGACGATCAACAGCGAAAGAAACGCCTGTAACTTCAGCTGCAAAATCAAAACCAACAGCAGCACGATGCCGAAGACGAGCAATGCGATCAACTTTCCTGCGGCGGGCGTCGCCGCTTCGGTTTCCGATTGAGCGATCAGTGCGGTCAGGCTGGGGGCGAGTGTTGCGGCATCAAGCAGATTCAAGGTTGTTTCTCACTCACGGCGATTCTGGCGGAGCGGGCGAGTCTAGGCTTGGCCCCGGCGTGGGTCAAGAAACTGCCGTTAGGCTCTGCTAGTGACAGGTCGCGACTGGCACAAACCTCTCGACGTTCCTGCGACGTTCTGCCGGGACATCACTCCACTCGGGCGATCGGCCCACACGAGTTACAATCACGGCAACTCCCATCACCACGGATTCCCATGAGCGAAACGATCAATTTGGCCGACCTCTATGAGGGTCGCCCACTCGCCATCTCCTTCGAACTCTTTCCGCCCAAAACCGACAAGGGCATGGCGCTGCTCGAGGAAAATGTCCTTCGGCTGAAAGAGTTTCGACCCAGCTACTTCACCTGCACTTACGGGGCGGGTGGCTCAACGCAAACGCGGACGCTCGATGTCGTCGAGCGCGTCCAGGCTCTCACGTCGCTGCCCGTCGCGTCACACCTGACCTGCGTCGGGTCGACCGTCGAACAGCTGCGGGAGTATCTCAAGGAAGCCAAATCGCGCGGTGCCGATCACATCGTCGCACTTCGAGGCGACCCGCCCAAAGGCACCACCGAATTCAAAGCCGTCGAAGGCGGTCTGCGATATGCCAATGAACTCGTCGAATTAATCCGCGGCGAATTCGATCGTCAATTCGGCATCGCCGTCGCTGGCTACCCCGAAGTCCATCAGGAGGCCATCGACGCCCAAACGGACCTGGAAAACCTCAAGCGTAAAGTCGACGCGGGTGCCGATATCGTCACCACCCAGCTGTTTTACGACAACGCAGACTTCTATCGATTCCGAGACGCGTGCGACGCCATCGGAATCAAGGTACCGATTGTCCCGGGGCTGCTTCCGGTCACCAACTTCAAGCAAGCCGAGCGAATCGCCTCCATGTGCAAGTCACGGATTCCCGACGACCTGGCCGCCGCCATGAACGAAAGCGATGAAGCCGACTACCAATTCCAGATCGGTGTTGAGCACGCACGTCGACAAACCATCGACCTAGTTGAGAACGACGTGCCGGGGATCCACTACTACGTGCTCAACAAGAGCGATGCCGCACGCGAACTTTTGGACGGACTCTCGCTCGAAACCGACGCGTAGGCTGCCATCGCCAACGCACTATTCAATCCAGCCGCCGCCCAGCACCCGCGTGCCGCGATAAACGACCGCCGCTTGGCCGGGCGCGACCGCATCCACGGGCGACTCAAATTCCACTCGGAAACGGGTCGGGTCGTCTTCGTCGATCTCAACCCGAGCTGGCTCCGGTCCGCTGTTGTAGCGAATCTGGACCGCCAGATCGTCGCCGACCACGTCTTCGACATCGACCAACCAGTTGGCATCCGTCGCGATCAAAGCCGCGCATCCAAGTTCTTCTTTCTTTCCCAGCACGACGCGATTGGTTTCCGGTTCGATGCGAATTACGAAATGCGGTGTGCCAAGCGCGATCCCAAGCTTCTTTCGCTGGCCGATCGTGAATGCTTCATAGCCCGGATGTGTTCCCAAGACTTTTCCGTCCGTCGTCACGAATTCACCGGCCGTCGCGCCCGCCATTTCAGGACGCCTCGCTTTGACAAAGTCGCTGTGGTGACCTTGAGTGACGAAACAGATTTCCTGACTGTCTTTCTTGGCAGCGACACCCAAGTCAAGTGACTCGGCGATCGCGCGAATCTCCGGCTTTTCAAAACCACCGACCGGTAGCAGCATCCGTGCCAGCCGCTCACGACGGATCCCAAATAGGGCGTACGATTGATCCTTCCGCGAATCCAACCCGCGATGAAGTGAACCGTCGATCATCCGCGCGTAGTGTCCGGTCGCGAGGAAGTCGGCTTCGACCCCGTCGGCATAGTCAAACAACCGCCCAAATTTGATCCAGTGGTTGCAGCGGACGCAGGGATTTGGGGTCCGCCCGTTGAGATAGTCGTCAACGAAGTAATCCACGATCCGACGAAAGTCCGCTTGCAAATCGAGAGCGTAGAACGGGATTTGGAATTTTGCCGCCACCCGCCGAGCGTCCATCGCGTCACTCGCCGTACAGCATCCCTGTTTGTGATCGGACCGCTGACCGGCGACTTCACCGAGCACCGGCAGACTCTTGGTCGCGTCGCCATCGACCTTGCAAACCGCGCTCGACTCTTCGCCGTGCCGCATGAACACGCCGATCACTTCGTGTCCTGCTTCCAATAGTAGGTGAGCCGCGACACTCGAATCGACGCCGCCACTCATCGCCAGAACGACGCGTGCCATGTATAGTTTTGCTCCAACTTTCGGATTGAGACGGTTTGCGACAGGCGATCGCCGCAGGGCGAACAGGGAACGACACGATGGATGCCGAACTGGTTCAGCGCAGCGAGAAAGTCAACGAGCGGCTGAAACAACTCGCCCAATCGCTTGATCATGCGGGAAAGTCCGACGAAATCAAAGCGATCGAAGCCAAGATGGCCGAGGCAAATTTTTGGGACGACAACGATGCCGCACAAAAGACCGTCGGTGAACTCAAGGCATTGAAGATCATTGTCGGTCCCCTGGACGAATTGTCCAGCAGCGCCGAAGACCTCGAAGCCCTCATGGAGATGGCCGACGAGGATGAATCGATCGCCGGCGAAGTCCACGACGAGGTCACCCGCCTGGAGGGAATTCTCGACGAGCTCGAACTCAAGGCGTTGCTCAGCGGCCCGAACGACGGTGCCGGCGCGATCCTGACCATCAACGCCCGCGACGGAGGCACCGACGCCAACGATTGGGCCGACATCATGCTCCGCATGTACTCCGCCTGGGCCGTCGCCAACGAATTCAAGATCGAGTTGCTCGACCGGCACGACAACGAAGAAGCCGGAATCAACAACGCTTCAATCGCCATCCGCGGCCCAATGGCCTACGGGTACCTCAAGGGCGAAGAAGGCGTGCATCGTCTTGTCCGCATCAGCCCGTTCAACAGCGAAGGCAAGCGACAGACGAGTTTCGCGGCCGTCAGCGTGTCGCCCGAAATCGATGACTCGGTCGAAGTTGAAATCGAGGAAAAAGACGTTCGAACCGACACCTACCGGGCAAGCGGTGCGGGGGGACAACACGTCAACAAGACCGACAGCGCCGTACGCCTGACGCACGTCCCAACCAACACCGTGGTGGCGTGCCAAAGCGAGAGGAGCCAACACCAAAACCGAGCGACGGCCTGGAAAATGCTGCGGGCAAAGATGGCGCGTCTCGAAGAGGATAAACGCGAAGCTGAACTCGCCGCGAAATATGGGACCCAAGCCAAGACCGGGTTCGGTAGCCAAATCCGAAACTACTTTCTGCATCCCGACCAGCGCGTCAAGGATGCGCGAACCGGCCACTACGTCGGTAACTTCAACAGCGTCATCGACGGCAGCGAACTGCAAGGCTTCCTCGATGCCTTCCTACGCTGGAAAGCCGGCGGCAACGCCCCCGCAGGCGACGACGAGTGATCGAGCAGCCTGTGTTCGCGCGGATGTAGATTGCGTTGCAAAGTCGGCCAATTGAACCGCAGACGCAGTTAACTTTATGGCTTCGTTATCGCCGCCGCCGCCCAACCAACCCGAACGCGATCACGGAAAGCAGTAGAGTCGACGACGGCTCCGGAATCGCAGTGACGACCGACACATCACCGAATGAGATGTTGTCAACGCCGAAGAAACCCGCCGCAGCCGTTCCCTGGTGCCCGCTTGTGACCTCGACTCGTTTGATCAATGCGCTCGTCGATGCGAGTCCGACATAGGTCTCGGTGGGATCATCAAACTCGGGAGTCGTCACATCCGTGAATCCCAACAAAACATCGTTGTCATCAAACAGCGAGACTCGCAACTCCGCGGCGTGATCGTCAAGAAAGTTGGGGACTTGGCTAACCAGAAAACCGACTCCCTCGACCGGGTTCGTAAACTCGAGCCCCATCTCGGTGAAGCCAGTGCTGCTCGCGCCGCTCGTGGTATTCGCATAGGCGGCTGTTCCGCCGAAGGATGCCGGATTCGGGAAGTCGGGTAGGAACTCGAAAAAAGTCGACCCCCCAAAGTCACCGACGAATTGAAGGAATCGAAACTCAGACGACGTGGGAAGGGCGGTTGTTGTCTGCGATTCGAAGTCAATGATCGAAGCGGACGACTCAAAGTCCGAGGCGGAGATCGAGATGACTTCCGCTCGCAGCAAACACGGGGCTGCGATGACAAGAACAAGTGTCAAAAGTGGGCGGAGCATAGAAATTCACGAAGCCAGGTGGGGAGAGAGGGGAAGTCCTGCGGTCGGCCAGACGAGATGGTTTTAACCGACCTGAGTGGCCTCGGGGGGTACGGAAGGGCCTGATTCACAAAAAGTTAATTCGATTCGGCTCATCGTTCCTCACCAGAAGCTGCCGGTGCGCATGATCAATCGACGAAGTGAAACCTGCAATTTGGCAGCTTCTGTTGAATTCGCGATCGTTGTGCGGAGTCGATTTTGGTAGCCGGTGTGATCTCCAGCGACTTCAATTGAGTGAGTTTTTCGAGCGGTTTCAGGTCGCTCGCCGCCGTCCAATAGAAACTCAATTGTCGCAGGTTGTGTAATTTCGAAAGCGGCTTCAAGTTCGTCACCGGGCTGTGCTGAATCGAGAGCGTCTTCAGTTTCGACAATCCCGACAGCGGCATGAGATCATCGATCTTCGAGATCAGCAGGTGCAGTTCCGTTAGATTCTCCAACGTTCTCAGTGGTGACAGATCTTCCAGCGGAAGAGAAGCGGTATCACCACCTATCTCAAGCACCCGTAACTTCGCCAGTCGCGCCAACGGTGCGATCGATTTCGCTCCGCAGTTCCAAAGCGAGAGGTCGCGCAGCCCCAATACGTCACCGATTGGAGCGATGTCATAGGCTGTCGTCGCAGCGATGGTCGGCCAAGTCAGTCGCAACGTGCGAAGTTTTCTCAGCTTGCGCGCGTACGTCGCCAGTGCGCTGAGTGTCGCGACCCGCGAAATCTCTAACGTGTGCAGTTCTGACGTTTCCCAAATGTCGATCTCGCCGTGGAGAGCCGAGTAAGAATCCACTTCGTTTTCTGAGGCGGTCAACGACCGAATGACAGCAGGAGCTTCACCCGCCTCGTCGGTAAAAACCAGTTCATCTGGTAGTGACGAGCCTTTGACGACTTTGAGTTTGACGCGTCGGATCAGCTCACGAGCTTCCCGCGGTATGGATGTCTTGGCCTTTGCTTGCCGACTCTGCTTTTTCATAACCATTGAACGGTGCGTGGCGTGCCGGCACTGCGGATCGCTGCCGAACGGACGACTTGCGTTTTTGCGAAACTTCGAAGCCTGACAGCAGTTACTCTACCCGAGGTCTGAACTCACTTCTTCTTTCCGCCCAATCAAATCGGAAACGCCACGCCATGTCGTGTATCCAACGCTGTCTGATCACGATCGCCGCAGCGCTGGCGACCGCTTGCCATGCAGACGCTGCAAACTTCGAGGACCTTGTTGCCGATCTTCGCACAGGGATCGAAAGAGCCAATGCCGATGGCGCGGCCGTCGTGACGCTTGAGGGTGTCTACGAAATCGAAAGCACCGTCAAAATATCTTCGCACAACGGCACCGCGAATTTCCCACGGCTGTCCGGCGTCCTGACCATCGACGCAAGGGCGGCCAGCTTTCACATCAAGTCGCGAGTCGGCTTCGTTTTCGAAGGGACCGCGAAGCCTCAGGGAAAGCACGCGCGAGTCCTGTTCGACGGCGGACGAATCCACGGTGGCGACATCGCGATCCGATGCGTCGATCTGATGTCGTCGAGCATCGCTCCGTACTCCATTGAAGACGCCGACATCGCCATCCAAGTCTGCATCTTTCGTTCCTGGTCCGAAAACTGTGGCTACGGCGGCATGCCCGGCCGCGAGATGTACGCGAGGCGCTGCCGGAGACTGTTGGAGTTCTACGGCCGCGAAGACTCATGGAAACTGCTCGGCCAGCGACCCAAAGACCCGGTCGAGCGCAAACTCAAATTCGAGTCTTACGCCGGCACAACGATTTCAGACATTGTCATCGCCGGCGCCCAAGACCCGACCGTCGAAGGGCAAGTCGTGTTCGCAAAGTCAGCGGCGATTTATCGTTCGTCGATCCAGCGCATTCGCGGCAACACACCCAACGGTGGCGGATCATTGATCTGGTCCGATTGCCCGTACTGGCGAGCGACAACGATTCGTGACATCGCCGTCGAAACCGCCAACAAACCGGACAAGCCTCGATCGGCCGCGATTCGCTTCGCCGCCAAGCTCACCGCCCGTCCCAGCGTGATCGAAAGCGTCTTCTGGATGGGCGGCCAAGCCGACCCGATCGATTGGGGCGAGAACAAGCCTGGGGAGAAACGTTAGGCATTAGTCGCGGTGAAACATTGCCAAAGAGTTCGCTGGATTCCGATTCAATGATGGGTCACTCACGATCTGGTACGCTGGATCTCAACCTTCAACCGACGCCATCCTCCGTTTCGGGATCGTTCGATGAGACATTTCTGTGCACTCGCGATTCTCAGCCTGCTACCAATGTCCCTCGCCGCCGAAGGCATCTCCATCACGCAGCGGGCGATCGAGGAGGCGCAGTACACCGAAGCGGAATCCGCTCTGTTGCTCGAACTGGACAAAGATCCCAAGAACGATGAAATTCGATTTGGGCTGGGAGTGGTGCAGTTTCTGGGGGCCGTCGAAGGCCTCGGCCAAGCCCTGTACGAATACGGTGCCATCTCGAACAAATCGCGTCAGCCGTTCCTCCGGCTTAGTGTTCCCAAGAACGAAAACCCGGCGGAATTAAGTTACCAAGAGTTTGGCCGCGTTCTCGATGAATTCGCGACCGGGCTTCGCCGCTCCGAAGCCACGCTGGCCGACATCACCGACGACGAAGTGAAACTGCAACTCGAACTCGCGAAACTCACCTTTGATTTCACCGCCACCGGAGAAAACCGGTCTTCGCTAACCGGGCTGGTGACAACTTTCAACGCCTCACTACCGAAGCAAAACCCCGAGCTAAAGATCTGCTTCGACCGTGGTGACGTTGCTTGGTTGCGATCCTATTGCCACCTCTTGTGTGCCATGGTCGAAGGCTACAACGCGATTGATGTGGAAGACGGCTTCAACGAACGAGTCGGGCAAGTCTTTCCAAACACCCGCGAAACGAAAGAACCGGCACCCAACTGGTACAAGTACCTGATCATCGCCGACCCGCCACGTCTCCGAAGAATGCGGCTTCACCTCGCGGCCGTCGGCGCGCTCAACCGAGAAACTTGGGCGCACATTCGAAAGGAGACCGATGACCACTTTGAATGGTTGCCGCATCCCAAGCAAACCGATCAACTGAATCTTCCCATGACCGATGCGCAGATCGACACGTGGCTGAACTTCATGGCCAACGTCGAAGGCCTGATGACCGGCGAAAAGTTACTCTCGTACGACATCGTGAGGATTTTTGATCAAAAGGTGCCGAAGGACAAAGGACTGAGCTTGAGAAAGCTGCTCGACGCACCACCACGAGACCTCTTCAATTGGGAACGACTCAACGAGAAAGGAATCGAAGAGCGATACCTGGAAGACCAAGCGGGCAAAGAGGTTTTTGACTTCAGTGCCATCTTTGGTGTCTTGCAGCTCTTTAACGGCCCATTCGGATTCGCCCGCGCCGTTCGAATGAACTGACCACCCGTACTCAGCCGGCAAGCCGCGATCGCTTGCCGGCCCATCGACTCCGATCAAGCCAAGCTCTCTTCCGCGAGCAGGTCCAGCTCGTCTGAATCTTCGTCGTCATCGTCCCCATTTTGAGTTCGGTCGTGATGATGGCGGAATTGATCTTGTGCAAGCAGATCCAAATCGCCCTCGGTCGGCAGCATTCTTGAGCTTGGTCGGTCCGCCATTCCGATGGAGCCGTCTTCGGTCTCCCGCGCGAACTCCGCGAGAGCGGCGCCACGCGGGCCATCGTTCATTGGCCCGCCGCGGCCTCCGTTTCCGCGTGGCCCGCGCGGGCGATCACGATCGGGTCCGCCGTCGTCGTTCGAGGCAACGACAAAGTCAGATGAGACCGTCGAAGCGACCGCTTGGCCGACTTCCTGACCCACCAGATCATCAAAGTCGAAGTGAATCCCGAGGTACACGCGACTGCGACCGTTCTCGGCCATCGCTTCGCTCAGCGAACTGAACGAGCGTGTCGCATCGTCAAGCTCCAAGCCATACGCTTCTTGCAGTTCCGAGTTTTCGAGCAGCATTTCAAGCTCCTCGGAAGCCAACTCAAATGAGATGTCATCCGTCCCATAGAACTCTCGGATCGCACCGAACAGCGCGCCGCCGAACGTCGCGTGCCCCGAAACATAGGTTGGGAACTGCGGCGTGAATCCGATGATGTCGTCACCTCCGTCGGGTGCACCGAGCGCCGTCCAATCTTCGTCGCCTTCGGTCAGCGGGTTTCCATCGATGTCCCCGTCGTGAATGGCCGTCACGGGACGCCAAAACTGTTCACTGAACTTTGTGTGCCACGCGACGACTCCCGCATCCGCCATCGCGACGGCAGCTTGTGCGTACAACGCCGCGTTTTCTTCGAGCGTGTTGCCCTCCTGCACCGCGATCGTCTCGAGCACATCGTTGAACAGCGCGATCGGCGTGCCCAAGCCGGTCCTGTCGTAGGCCCAAAAGATTCCGGCTTCGGTTTGATCGGCGGTTCGCGTGGTGCTGTCGACGGACCCGAGTTCCTTCACTTCGTTGTAGGAGATGGCGTATTGCTCGCTGTCGATCGGAGGCGTTGTTTGCGGAGCAAAGTCCTCCGCCGCGTCGATCGAGAACGTGTCAACTTCGCCCCACGCCGGTCCCCAAACGGGGACATCGGGATTCAGCGGATCGGGTTGAAAGTCGCCGATGCCATCGTTGTACGTATAGTCGCCGATCACATCGGAACCGTCGTTCGCTCGTGCGTCGAGAATCTGGTTTCCGATCGTGGTCCCGAGTTCGACAGCGGCCCCGGTTTGCGGGGATCGGCGGAAGCCACCGAAGAGCTCATCGCGAAATCCGTCAATCATGGATTGCTGTTCGGGGTACAACGAACTCAGCACGGTGTAGGCCGCCTGGGAGGCCGCGATCTCCGTCCGCACACCCTCGGGAACCGCGATGTCGTCTCCGTACTCGTAGAACGTGTCGGCGGCATCGCCCGAGGTGAGCGTGACGGCGTCGTAGATGGCCAGATTGAGCATCGCCATCGCACGCGACGCGTAACCGGGATTCTGATCCTCTTCGTTGGCCACGAGTATCTCGCCGAAGAGCGAATTCCACTGCAGCACGACATCGCTTTGCTCCTCGTCAACAGGGCGCTCTGGCCGTTCGTTGCCTATCCCGTGATTCGAGCCTCCGTCGTTGCCCCCGTTCTGTCCACGGTTGAGTCGATTGATCACCATCAAGGCATCGATCGGACTGTCTTGGCCGTCGTTATTGACATCCGTCATTCTGCCGCGACCACGTTCCGCTTGCTCTTCTCCGCGAGACTGGCGCCCGAGTTCGTTGATGATGGTCAACGCGTCGACCGCCGTCACTTGACCGTCTTCGTTGGCATCCTCCGGCATCAATTCGTTGTGAAACAGATTGGCCGCCAGCAACTGGCGTGTTTCAAGTCTTTCGGGGCGCGGGCGACGCTGAAGCAAAGAACGACGACGTTTGACTTGAGATGATCGAGAACGATCGTAGCGATCAGAGGATTTGGACATGGCACAACCGCGTATTCGTAGAGTAGATGAGAAGCGGCGTCGGGCACTGAATCACCGACGTCTCTACTCACTAAGTACGAAAACGCGTCCGAAAGTCTACGCTTTCAGCCAAGAATTCTGGGAACCAATACGCGCGTTGAAGAAGCGGTGCACATCACTCCCATCCAACTGCTTGGTCGGCATGGATGCGTTCAAATCTGGATTTGCATCGAGGGGTGATGCCTTAGACCGTCGTCCTGGCTCTTCATTGGCGACGGCGCTGATTCCACGCGGCGCGATTGGAACTTGTTCGGGCAAACGCGTCAGGCCATCGCGGGAGCGTCAAACGCAATCGATCTCCGGCACTTCAGTCACCTGCCAGAAACGCGCATCAGTGTGTCGACGTGGTTCTCTACGAGCCCGCGAACGATGTAACCGGGGAGGCCAAGTAAAGAAGTGACGGGCGATAAGCAGCCTGTTGACTCTTACGTCTGTCGTACAGAGTCGCCTTTTTGCTCCGCAAAAGTAGCGAAAAATACCGCTACTATCGCGGAGCGAAAGTAGACAATCGAAAATCAACGGGCTCTTAGTGGGCCGCACGGCGCGTTCGCTGTCGGTTCGAATCCACCCCACTCGCCAAGACTGGTTTCGCCAAGACTGGTTTCACGGCTCCTACCGAATTCAGATGACTGCGATTGAGACTTGGCGGTCGGAATCCGAGTCGTTCCCGCGGGCGTCGGTTGTTGACTTCGAATTGGCGGTTGGACAACCAAGTTCGCATGTCGGTAAGCGCCACTGCGCAGCGGGCCGACGCACCAAATCAGTTTGCGCCCCAAATCCGCATCAGCGACGCTCCGAATACGCCCGGCGTCGGCCACCGGAGCCACCGGAGCGGCGAGTCGATTCTATGCTCGCTGCCAAAAGTCTATGCGCGTGCCTTGTCCTTTCCTGCCGCGCAACTTTCTCCTGGCAGGAGTCCAGCGATTCGTACCGCACTCCGTTCATTTGCAACGAGCTCTTCGACGGACGTTGGCGATAGTCGATCTGTTTACCCAAGAGAGCCTGGCGGTAGTCGTTTGTCAGCGTCTCTTAGCGAGCGATGTCGTCGGGGCACTTGATCAGCTGCGAAGGGCCCAACGCTTTCAACAACGATTCAAGTGGACGACGGAACTGAATTCAACTCATGGATCAGTTTTCTGAAAGCACTCCGAATTGATGACAAAGATCAATTGCACATGTATTCGATGGTAAAGTCGATATCGCTAAGCCAGTCGTCAATTAGCGGCTGGTGACGCCCGACTGCTCGGCTCAGCAGAATATCAGATGGGCGTTTTTGAGGTGCAACAGAATTTAACAATGCTCTCGCCCTGGTCGCATCCGCCGTCGACTGGTTGCGGTGCCCGAAGTAGTTTCTGAAGACTGGAAGATCCAAGAATGCGCGTGAGCCTGCCGATAGAGCGTGTCCAACATCGACTCTGTTGGAGATTGACTGGTGCTGAAAGAGTCGCAGCAAGAAGCTCGTATCGTGCCATGGCGGCTCCGTTCGGCGATGCCATATCCCGCTCGCATTGGGTGTCGCGTGAGGATTGTGAAGCCGAACGGCTAACCCAACTGCGTCATTAATATTGGACACGCAGACCGGTGGTTGAATTCTCACTCCAGAGTTTGATCGGCAACCCATCATGCAGGACAAATAAAAGGATCGACAGAAATTTGACCATGTA
Source organism: Planctomycetota bacterium (assembly GCA_038520195.1). Lineage (GTDB taxonomy): Bacteria > Planctomycetota > Planctomycetia > Pirellulales > Pirellulaceae > Stieleria. The sequence continues at coordinate 14,385 of JBCBLJ010000004.1, read as the reverse complement.
TTGAGCAAGTCGATAGTTGACCTAGCGATGATGGATTCGCAATCCTGTACCGATGTATTGGCGCTAATCGACTCAAGATGCCGCGAGAGAATTGCGATCCGATGACGCGCCGAGCGTTCGAGTCGGCGACATTGTCGCTCTCTGTGCATCAGACCGTGGCCTGTTCAAGCGCTTTGCAACACCATCTGAACCGCTCTCTTCTGTTGTTTGCCGTGTTGGTTGCTTCAGAACAAGCCTGGTGAAGTTTCGTGAATCGCTGGGGAGGTTTCTCAGACTCGATGGCATCTGCGAGCACGCTTAGATTACGCTCAGCATTCTCCAAATTCACCTTTTTCCGTCTCCTAATCGGATATTCAGCATCAAGTTGATTGAATCGACTAGTGATGTTTATCGCTGCCGTCGTCAAGCTATAAAAGAGAAAGGACTTCATCAAAACGGTAGGCTGAATCGCACGTAGGCTCAGAACTAGCTCGAATGCGTCAACCATCGCATTCCAGATCTTGGTTTCATCAGCAAACTCGTCATCGTATCTGTCATAAAAATCATCAATTTTCTTCTTAGAGTAAGTTGTGATTCCCAGTTCAGTGCACATGACTATCTCTGCAAAGAGCTGCGTATTTCGCATGCGACTTATCTGTCGTTCGGACACGACCCCGAGGTCGACTAACGATTGATCAAATTCTGACGCCAACTCAACAATAAACCACTTGAACGGACCTTGAAATCTCGCATGCCGTTGCTCCTGTGGATTCAATGGCACGGTATACGAATTGATTCGTCGGAAAACCTGACGAATATCGGCGTCCGTTGCGTTCGTGAAGAGATCCACGGACAAGGGGTAGTCGAGAAATAGCTGCTTCTTATCATCATCAAGTTTTTCATAGGTTTTTCCGCCAAAGTCGCTCTTGCTGCTAAGGCGGAAATTGTTGTGGTAGAAGTCGAGGATCGCCTGACTTCGTTGTTGGCCGTCGACTATCTCCTTCACCGTCTTTCGAGATTTGAGATCGGTCTTTTGCGAGAGGGACAATTTCGGAATCGGGTAGCCGGTTAGGATCGTGTCGATCAAGTAAGATCTCGCTGCCGCGGGCCAGACTTTGTCCGAACGTTGATAATCAGTGTTCGGATATATCTTTGACGCGTCCATATCAGCGCAATAATCCGCTACCGTCATTGTCGTTGTGGTTACATGCATCGTTATTTCTTCTCGGTTCCCTTTTTTTCGAAGCAAATTACGGACTCGACCAACTCGGGACGCCGCTTGTATTTTCTGTGGCGAGTGTTGAATCGTGACATTGTCGATCGGACGGGAAACGCCTCAAGCCTTGCTACACGAAATCCCAGGTTTTCCCCCATCTCTCGGATGTTGGCGGGAAGGTCAATGTGAACATCCTTGAAGTATGAGTCCTGGACGACAACTACTGCTCCACCCCCTCGTTTCAAAACACGATAGATGCCAGATATAGAACGGTAAAGAGACGTATAATATCGTTGGAGTTGCGTGTGGTAGTAAGTTGCCGAAGCTTTCGTTTGGTGCTGCTTCACCCTACTAAGTGTGGCGAGCGTTGATGCGCCCCAGGCTTTCGTGGGTTCATCGATGTCACGATTGACTGCGCATGATCCTGTGAGCTCACGTCTTAGTTCTTGAGCAGATGAGAGCGGGTCTAGTCCAAGTACAGCAAGTTCGGGATAAGTAAGTACGCCGTAGTCAATTCTCGTGCAGTATGGTGGCGAAGCGAGAACAAACGAGACGGATTCAGGGGGGAGGGAAAGATCTTCCGCATTGTCGACGGAGACGGACGCGCAACGTGACAAGTCAGAAAGATCATTAGGCGCGTGTGAGATCGCATTGACCATTTCGTTGATATTGGCACGAAACGCATCCAGTATTCGGCTTCTTCTGGGCCGCGCGCGATTTTGTGAACGCTTCGGTACTTTGATCCAGGTCGGATTCGACGACTTGAAGGAATCCATGAATCCTCGCACAGTTGAGAATAGGGCCACATAGTAGAAAGCAGCAATGTCGGATACATCCGAAATGTCATCTTCGAGTGGCGACTTCCGGCGCCGACTTATCAGCGTGGTTCGAATCTGTTCTTCAATGCCGCGAATTATGGATGCTGACTGAGGTGTAAACCATCTCTTCAACGGGTCGTCGGTCGCCAGGACAGGGGTATGGGATCGCAGAATTCGTTCGCCCAAAGGTTCGAGGCTTGTTTTTGACCGATGACTTAACAATCGAGCGTTGGCAACGAGAACCATCGCTGGATTGAGATCAGAGCCAATCGTGCGGATCCCAAGTTGCGCAGCATTCGTTGTAGTCGTTCCGCTTCCATTCCATGGATCGAAGACGACGTCAATGTCCTTCCGCACTGATGTACGCAGTAGGCTTTGGGCAAACGAGTCGCTGAAACCGGCATAGTAGGGATACCAAGCGGTGCGTCCCAGCAGTTCCCTCGCTCGCTTCGGGTTCTCAATTATCGCCGACTCGAACATCCGGTTGTCTCACGAATCAATGGTGTTAACAGAAAACAGAGAAAGTCTACCGAATCATCGGTTGCCGTGAAACTGACGGTCATGAGCGGGTGAAGCATGGCTGGCCTCAGCACGGTGACTAGAAGAGGTAAGGTCGTAGGATCAAGAGCAGGCAATCACTCTCAATTATGTGCAGGGGAGCTAGTCACGATCAAAGAAACTGGTCAGCTTCCTCTGGTTGACGCGAATCCCGATGGAATGTCGCGCTCCGGTGGCCGACACCGGAGCGAGTTGCTGGGGAACCGAGCTCGCTTCGGTTGCATCGTTGGACGCTGATTCGACTCGGACATTACTCTCGTAAGCGGGATTTCCCGATCCATACCGAAGCGGCTTGAGCATGGTCGACGGGTGGGAATCCGATGTCAGCCGTCGGGACGTCGCTCTTCAATGGCGCCGAAAAATGAATTTGGGATTTCTTGCGGCATTGCGACGGTTGCGAAAGTTGCGTCGCGTCGTGCCTCACTTCCCGCTGCGCACCGGCAGAAGGATCTGCGAGGGGTGCTCCGCGGAATGGTGAAGCGAGTTGTGTGCGACGACGCCCTCGGTCTCGTCGACATTGTTGCCGCCCGTGTTTAAGTTCCGCATGTACTGCGGAAACTTGCTCGAGGAGACTTCGACGCGAATTCGATGCCCGGCCTTGAACTCATAGCTCGTCGACATCGCCGTCGGGTTGAGCTCATAGACCTCTCCATCTTCCATGAAGACCTCCTTGTCGTAGCCTTCGCGGTAACGTGTTCGCAGGATCGTGTCATCGACGTTCCACGAAGTGCCGTCCGGATAAACATCGCACAACTTGACCGTAAAGTCGGTGTCTTTCGCGTCCGAGGAAACGAACAATTTGGCTCGCACGTATCCAGTGACATCGAGTGCGGTCTCCAGCGGTTCGGATGTGTAAACCAGTACATCCGCGCGGGCCTCGATGCCTCGCTGGTCATAGCTTCCACCCAATGAAGCCCCGCGGTTGCAGCAAACGCCACCGCCGAGCGACGGTACCGGATTCATTGGGTCGTAGGTGAACGAATCCGACGCCGCGCTGCCGGATCGCGTCACAGAAAGCGTACCGTCACCGAACAGACTGTTCGCATCACCGTTGCTCCCCAAATACATCGGCTGCATCACAACATCCTCTGGTGGCCAGTTCTTGGCATCGACCCACTCATTGCGGCCCATGGTGTAGAACCGAACCCGCGGTGTTTCTTCAACGAACCCGTTGTCTTCGCCTTTGACGTAGTGATCGAGGAATCGAAAGATCGTGCCCCAGTAGTCATGCCATGCGTTACCGACATTCAATTCACCGGCGATGTAGTCACCATAGCGCGGCGTGCGGTAAAACGCGCAGTGCAGCGTCGGCGCGACCATCATGTACTGGCCGTCGCGAACGGTCGCCGTAGCAGCGTTTTCGCGGACGTGGTTGTAGAGTGCGAGATTCGGTCCCTGACTGACATCGAACCAGCTGTTGAACCAAAACGCCGGCACGCCAAATCCTTCGTTGTCGTGATACAAACCACCGCGATACCAACTCGGATCGTTTGGTTTCCGCTTCATGAAGTCCGCGCCGGGTCCATCATTCCCGCCCGCCTTGTCCAGCCAATCGACAGCTGGCAACGTCCGCAAATGCTTTGCCCAATCGACCTCGGGCATGTCGGCGGCCAAGTCATAGGACGCGCGCAATTGCTGAAGTTTGGCTTGGCTCAGCCCCGCGGGGAATTGGGGACGGGTGTCTTGCTGCACCGAATGGAGCCAAACGGTGAACAGAGTTTGGTGCACGCCGCCCTTGTACCAATTCCCCTGTTCGTAGTACTCGCCGACACGGCCGATTCCCGCGCCAGCGGCCATCGGGACCATGGCGGCGTGAGCCGGATGGTCTTGGGCGGCCAACGCCATCTGCCACTCCGCGGTCGATGAACAACCCCAAGTCGCGACCTTGCCGTCACACCATTGCTGCTCGGCGATCCAACTCAATGAGTCGTAACCGTCGGTACGGGGTTTTCCCAAGATCTCCCATTGGCCCTCGGAGTAGTAGCGGCCGCGCTCGTTTTGCACCACGACCGCGTAGCCTCGCTCAATCGCTTCGCTGGCGAACATCAACGTTGAGCCGCCCAACTTGTTGAAGTTGTAGGGCGTCTTGATCAGGACCGCGGGGAATGGCCCCTCGCCTTTCGGCGTGTGAACGTCGGTCGCTAGCCGAACGCCATCACGCATCGGCACCATCACCATCGTGTCCGACTCGGACATCGAGCGGAATTTGGCGAGCGACTCATCCTGTGCGTCAGCAAGTGTGCCAACGGTGGAGAGGATCAACGCAGCGCAGAAATATCGAATCGAGATCATATTGGCTCTCAATGGTGAAGCAAGTTGATGACGCAAAGGTTGTCCAGTCACTGGCTGGCCGCGGCCACCGTTTGCTTGGGCATCAGGTCCAGCAACGCAACGACCGTCGCTTCGACCCCCGCCTTGATCGCCGGTGCGGGTGAAACCTTAAAGAACGGAGAGTGATGCGATGGCACCTTCGCTCCGCCCGCTTCCTCGGCCGCGATATCGGCCAGTGGAGTCCCGCCGACGGCAAAGTAAACACTTCGGATCGGCGGATCGGTGGTGAAGAAGGGAAAGTCCTCGGCGCCCATGCCTTTGGTGCGTTTGGCCACGAAAGCATCGTCCATCATGATGTCATTACCCATCTTCTCGCTCCAGCGCGAGCGCAATCGTTTCGCGAGCTTTGGATCGTTCATCGTCGGCGGACACGTCTCGTCCTTCGAAACCTTGACCTCCGGCAACTTGTCTTCCGGGAGCCCCGCGGCGCGTCCCAAGTTTTCGGCGATCCGCTTGATCCCGTCGAGCAACAACTTGCGCGTCTCGGGACTGGTGTTGCGGACGGTCAGTTGCAAAACGGCTCGATCCGAGATGATGTTGTGTTTCGTTCCCGAATGAAACGAGCCGACCGTCACGACGCCCGGATCGCGTGGCGGTAGCTCTCGCGAGACCAAAGTCTGCAACGCTAAAACGATTTGCGAACCCAAAACGATCGGATCTTTCCCACGGTGTGGCGACGCCCCATGTGCTCCGATCCCATGCACGATGATGTCGACGGTATCAGCTCCGGCATACGGCGACCCCTCCGAGACCGACAATTTACCCGCTTCACCACCACACCAAACATGAAACGCCAACGCGTAGTTGGGCTTACCGAAGCGACTCCAGAGGTTGTCGTTCATCATCGCCTTGGCACCCAGCACCCGTTCCTCCGCTGGCTGCCCGATCAACATCAGCGTCCCCGACCACTGATCTCTCATCTCCGCCATCCGCCGCGCCGTGCCGACCAGCGAGGTGATATGAACGTCGTGCCCACACGCATGCATCACCGGTACCATCTGGCCGGTGATCGGGCTGAGCTGTTTGGCTTTGGACGCGTTGGCGAGCCCCGAGTTTTCTTCGACCGGAAGACCGTCCATGTCGGCACGCATCATCACCATCGGGCCTTCACCGTTTTCCATCAAAGCGACCACGCCCGTCCCGCCAACACCTTCGCGAACTCGGAATCCGACTTCACGCAGTTCTTCGGCCAAGCGAGCCGCCGTCTTTGTCTCCACGAGCGATAGCTCAGGATTGCGGTGCCAGTGATCGAACAGCGGCCAAAGGTGAGACTCGTAGTCTTTTTCGATCGCTTGTCGAAGTGGCGAAGCGTCCTGCCCGATGGCCGTTGTCATCAGGCAAGCGGAAATGAAAACGCTGCGAAAAACGGAATGCATGGTGATTGGCTATCAATGACTTCAGGGACGTTCAAGCAACCGCGTCATCCGCGGTCCACCGGTGCCCCCTATTGTGCGCTGCGCGACGATTCACTGCACCACTCTATCGCGGCTAAATCGGCGTTCAGTCTTCGAGTCGGTTTCCCAAGCCTTCGACCAATACGACCGTTCGACGCGTCGCCAACTCGCCAAATTCTTCCGTGACTCCGCTCGGCCAGTTTACGATGGCTTGCAACCGCCCGGTCTTCGCCTGACCCAACCCGAGGTGCAAGATGGGGTCGTTGCTGCACTGATAGCCGCCACCGGCCATTCGAAAGCCCTTGTGTCGGTTGCCCGCACCGTCGATCAGTGTGACCGATGCACCGATGGCATCTCGAGACGAGGAGGTTCCCACCAACTCGATCCGCAGCCATGCGTGCTCGGATTCCGTTTGGTTGATGAGCAACGCGACCGGTTCAGTCTGATGGGTCGCGACCAGATCAACACGACCATCGGTGTTCGCGTCGATTGTCCACAAGGATCGGCCCACATGTGGTTTCGCGAGATAGTCACCAATTGTCGAGACCTGTACCCATTCGAACCCCTGGTCAGCGGCAGCTCGAAAAGCTCGCAGCTGCTGAGCGAACGTCACTGGCTGACCATCGCGAGAAACAAGGTCGACATGCCCGTTGGCGATGAACACGGCGCGCCGTCCGCTGTTGTCGACATCGATCGATTCAGTACCGAAGCCGACCAACGGCAACGTGGAGAGCCCCAACCCAAGTGACTTCGTCTCATCACGCCAAACACCGCTTTCGGTTTGAACATGCAGTGTGTTCTCTTCACCGTCAAAGTTGGTGACATAAAAGTCGATGTCGTCATCTCCATCGAAGTCGTCCGCAACGATACCCATTGACCCTTGGGGATAGCCGTCTCCGCTAAGACCCAAGCCGCGGGGCAAGGCCGACTCAATCAATTGACGGCCGCGCTCTGAAGGCTCAAACGCGAATAAGTGATTCGGTGTCATGTCATTCGCGACAAAGACCTCGTTGCCGCCGCGCGAATCCAGGTCGCCGACAATCAACCCGAGCCCACGACCGGGAATGCACCGCGCCAATCCTATCGCTCCCGCTTCGCGCAGAGATCCGTCAGCGGTCCCTTTGGCGAAACGATCCACCAGTGCCGGAAAAACCATCGGCGAGCAAGTCGCACGCGCGTCACACGACTGTATGACCGGCCCCAAGCCGGCGCAGTAGTTGACGATGAACAGGTCAGAGAGCCCGTCGCAATCGATGTCAGCAATCGCACCACTGCTGGACCACTCGTCATACCGCTCCGATGGCATTCGTGAGCGAGCATCAACAAACGTGCCGTCACCTTGATTGAGAAACAATCGATTCGGCCCGTAGTTCAAAACCAGCAAGTCGGCGAACCCATCTTCGTTGACATCACCGACAGCAATGCCCTGACCAAATCCACGGTCGGAAACGCCCGCCGCCAAAGCGACCTGCGAAAAAGTGCTACCAAGATTGCGAAAGAGTGCATTCGGCTCGGAGTCTTGCTCCGGTGGCGAACCGCCGGCCGCGGCCAGGTAAAGATCCGGTAGACCATCGCGATCAAAATCGATTGTTCCGCCGCCACACCCCAGCGTTTCATAAAGCAAGATGCGGGGTGAATCGAGTTCGCGGATCGTCCGACCAAAAAAGCGAAGCCCGCGTTCTTCGGCGACGTCCGACATTCGCCAGTGAGCAACAGTCACCGGTGTAGCGAGCGACTCCCGTTCTTCTTCGGTGAGCGTTCGCGGGATCGCGATCGGAAACGCCGGGCCGACTTGACGCTCCACCTTCGCCGGCGTGGGCGTCTCACGACCCCGTTCGCAACCGGACTGGATCAGGACGATGCCGAAAGCCAGCCAAAGCAAGACGAGGTGTGAGTATCGATTCATCAGCTCATTGAACCACGGGTCGGCGTCAACGACACAAACGACGCTTCGTGGCATGGTAACAGAGCCGACGCACAAAAACCCCCGACAAACCTTGACCGACAAACCCCGACCGCAGAGCCACAGGGTGCTACCCGCCGTCATCGTCCCCTAAAATGCACTCTGCTCAAGACGCATCACACTCCAACGACGAAGACGTTGAATTCAAAACCGCACGCTCGCGAACGACTGTTTGATCTCACGATGCAGATACTCATTTGCATCTCGCTGGCACTGTTTTGCGTGGAGACACTACCCGACCTGAGTGACGGTACTCGGCGTCTCCTACGGTATGCCGAGATCTTTGTCGTCGTCGTCTTCACGATCGAGTATTTGATTCGTTTCCAACGCGGCGGGATTCGATTCGCCGCCAGTTTCTTCGGCGTGATTGATCTCTTGGCGATTTTGCCGTTTTATCTCTCGCTCGGGTTTGATTTGCGCGCACTGAGGGCGTTTCGGTTGTTTCGCCTGATCCGCGTCCTGAAACTCGCACGCTACAACAAAGCGGTCGCAAGGTTTCACCGTGCATTCATGATCGCCCGCGATGAATTCGTGCTGTTCGGTTTCGCCGCGCTGATCCTGTTGTTTCTCGCCGCCGCCGGCATCCATCACTTTGAAAACGAAGCCCAACCCGAAGCGTTCGCGTCGGTGTTTCACTCGCTCTGGTGGGCCGTTGCCACGCTGACGACCGTTGGTTATGGCGACGTTTACCCTGTCACCGTCGGCGGAAAAGTCTTTACGACGCTGTTGCTCGTCGTGGGGTTGGGAATTGTCTCCGTCCCCGCGGCGCTGATCGCGTCCGCCCTTGCACAGGCCCGCAAGATGGAGATCGATTGACCGACTACATCGAGGTGGCCGCTTCTTCGACATTGGGAAACAGATTGAATAGGCGATCGAAGTGCACGATCCGCAACGACTCGGCGACCAATCCATGTGCATTGGCGATCGCGATCGCGCCACCCTTGTCCTTCATCCGCTTGTTCGCGCGGACCAACATGCCGAGTCCGAAGCTCGTGATCAGACTCAATTCCGCACAGTCGATCACGACCTTCGTGTTGCCTTTTTCGATCAAGCCCTGGATGCAGTCAAGCATGAAGTCCGCAGTGACTGAATCGAGTTTCCCCGTCGCTTCAATCACCAGAACGTCGGGGAAGGCTTCGTGCTGATACGTGGTGTAATTGATCATTCGGCTGGCAGTGGCGTGAGTTCTTGAGTCAACAACCTCTAAGATACTCCAGCGGACGGGAGTCTGTCCGCATTGCCGTTTTACGGAGAGCTGGGTTCTTCCTCCGCCGATTGCCCGCACCCTCCAGCTTACTGCTTCGTCCGCCGCTTCGGCGTCCGACGAAGCATACTTGCGGCCGTCAAAGGCAGCAGCAAAAGCGCCGACGTTGGTTCGGGGACCGCCGCGACGCCTCCGAGCGTGACCGAAAGATTATCGATCGCCCAAGACTCGTCGACGGGAACACTGCTGGACCCATTGATCTGCAGTCCACTGTGACGAAACCAGTTGATGGTGAGCGAACTCGATGTGTGCGCGATGTCGGAGAATGTCGCGTCGAGAGACATGTCGTAGGCCGAGTCCGCGAAGAAGATTCCCGTGGGTGCAAATCCGAGACTCTCACGTCGCGCTAGCGTCACACCCGGAGGTGACACGTAGGTTTGCACACCGGAATTACTGTTCTCAAAGACTTCCGAAAAAACAATCACACCATCGACCGCGACGGAAAGACCGTCGGGTCCGTGAACGGTGTTTCCAACGCCATCCCATGAGTCGATCACGGCCAGCAAGAAGTCGATTGAGACGCTTGTGTGACTCGGCAAATTGTCCAATGTCAACTCAATTCCATTGCCGATCCCGTTACCTGCCTCGGTGCGCAGGAACGTGTTGCCGAAACCGAACGCTGAATAGCCTTGCGTCCCCGTTAGCACACCGGTGCCCGACATGTTGGTCGGAATACCGGACTCAAAGTCCGACTGAAAAACCACGCCCCCTCGACAGACCCCTGTGAAAGCGGCCTCAACGGCGAAAGCAAAAAGGAAAGCCGCGAAGGCAATTTGTTTGGTGGGGCTCAAGGTTCTTCTCCGTGAGTTGGATTCCGTTGAGTTTTTGGGTGAACTCGATGGTGAAACGGCCACCGCGACGTTCTTCCGTCGCTCGCCGTGGTCTCGGGACGGGCATGGCAGGTTATTCAGGAAACAGGTTCGTCCAAGTCACCAAATCTGTGACCGCGCATCCTCAATGACTCCGCGATCAACATCGTGACCAGTTGCACCCGGCTCGAAACGCACAGCTTGCGGAACAGGCGATCGATGTAGACACGCACCGTGTCACCGCTGAGCGACGTTCCGTCGGTCTTCTTGAGCAACCTCGCGATCTGGTCTCGGCTGAGGTCCAGAGTCACTAACCTGGCGACCGCGAGCTCGCGATCGGACAGCTCGTAGGCCCGGCCGATTTCGCGCCAGCTGAGTTCGTCGATCAAGTAACCGGCAAGCACGCGATGCCGTTCGTCATCGCGGGTTGCTGCCAACGGACTCGACATCTTTTGACCATCCACGTGAGTCGCGATTCGTTCACGCGTACATGCTCCTCAAGGGCAAAAACAGGACACGAATTCATCGACCTCGCTCAAAAAAGCTGTGTTTTGGGAAAAATCAAGATTGTGACGACGAATCGTGGCACGCGACGCTGGGAAACGGGAATCAACAGACGGCCGTTCTTTTCCTCGACCGCGCCCGCGAAACTTCGGTGGACGCTGCGCGACGCGCGATCACGGTGGGAGAACTCCGCTGCACGTAGAATGAGGCGTCGATGGATGACGCAACGAGAAACCGCCATGCCCTCAGAGAACGACGAATTCGACCTCCAAATGCTGGTTGCGGGGGAACATCAGTGCTCCACCGAAGTCGTTGTGACCTTTTCGGATCGACTTTTGCGGCTGGCAAGTTCAAGAATGCCGGAAAGGATGCAAGCCCGCGTCGATCCGGCCGATGTCGTCCAATCCGCCTTTCGAAGTTTCTTCACCAAGCACCGACGCGACGGCCTCGACTTTGCCGAGACTGAAGACGTTTGGAGACTTCTCGCGGCGATCACGTTTCACAAAGTCCAGCATGCCATCCGCTATCACTCGAGAAAGGTTCGTGATGTGCGTCGCGATGTGATCGGCCACGAGCAAATCCAGGCAACCGAAAGTGGATCGCCAACCGCATCATCGCTCTCCATCATGGAGGACACGTTGCGAGCGATTCTGCGGGAACTACCCGCAACGCATCAACAGGTGTTGCAACTTCGATTGGAAGGGCACTCAATCGATGAAATCGCGACCAAGCTCGATGTCTCGACGCGCACGGTGAACCGAGGTCTCAAACTGGCTCGAACCGTTGCGGGACGATTGGTCAATCAAGAGCCTCCGGGCGAACGGACACCGAGCCATGAGTGACGCGATCGAATCTCACGAGCATCTATTCCTTGCCTTCGAATCGGCTTGGATGTCGGGTCCGCCGAGTATTGAGGCTTTCGCGAGCGAGGTCCCCGGGGCCGCACGCGGGCCGGTCGTGCGAGAGCTTGTGCTGATCGATTTGGAACATCGACTCCGTCGAGGCGAATCCATCGGTCTCTCCCAGTACACCCAGACGTTTCCCGAGATCACCGCCGAGATCGGTGACTACGAACGAATCGTGCTCGAAGAACTTCGCTTGCAATCGCGTTTCGGAAAAAGCCTCACGCTCGCCGACGTTCAGCAGCGGTGTACCGACACCGCGCTCGCCAGCCGCATCTGGGACACGCTTCGCAATGACCAGCCGTGTGACGCCGCGATCGCCAGTCCGTTCTGGGTTGGCCATCGCATGGGCAGTTACGAACTCGTTGAGTTAATCGGTCGCGGAGCGTTTTCGGTCGTTTATCGCGCCACGGATCATCGGCTCAGTCGTGACGTCGCCGTCAAAATCCTCAACTTCGCGGCGGCAACCAACGAACATCTACAAGCTCGTCTTGAGCTGGAATCGCAGATCCAAGCTTCACTCGCTCATCCCGGTATCGCACCGGTCCATGATGTCGGGATGCATCTCGGGCAGCAGTACATCGTTTCAAGGTTCGTCCACGGTCGAACACTCGAAGTGTTGCTCGATGAGGATGGCTGCCAGAATCGTTTCTTGGCGAGGCCGAGCGACGCCGTACCGCTGGTAATCGACCTCGCCGATGCGATGCAACACGCGCACGAGCGTGGTGTCGTTCACCGAGACATCAAACCCGCAAACGTGATCCTGGAAGCGGAACGCCCTGTCTTACTGGACTTCGGAATGGCCCACTCCAGCGCCGCCAGTCAGTGCCTCACCCAAGAAGGCGACGTCGTCGGGACGCCCGCCTACATGTCGCCGGAACAAGCGGCGGGCCAATCTTGGAAATCGGGTGCCGCGTCGGATATCTATTCACTCGGAGTGATGCTGTACCAGATGGTTTGCGGCCGATTACCTTTCTCCGGCGACACCCCATCCGTCCTCCTTCAAGTCCTCCACCAGAAACCGACGCCGCCACGGCATTGGAATCGACGCGTTTCCCGGGACCTTGAAACGATTGTTCTCAAGTGCCTCGAGAAGGACGCCGCGGATCGCTACGGTTCCGCCCAGGAGCTCGCCGCGGATCTGAAACGATACGCTCGTGGAGCGCCGATTCTCGCGAAACGACCCAGCATCGTGAAAACCACGTACCGTTGGGCGCTTCGCAAGCCCGCTCTCGCGACACTCGCGACTGCGTGCATCCTTCTTTGTGTTTTTCTCGCCGGCATGGCAACGACTCTAACGCATGTCGCGACCGAGCGTGATAAGGCGCAGACCGCGGAAAACCAGACCCGTGGCTTGCTCGACCAGGCGACCTTCGATGCCGGCGTCTTGGCCTTGCAACGAGGTGAAGCCGCCAACGCGGCCGAAAGATTCCAATCTCTACTCGATCGTGGCTTCGAAGCCGAATTCGAAGCACGACTAAAGCTGATCGAATCGCACTTTATCCTTCATCGCTTGCAGGACTGTGAGCAACAATGCCGGCTAGCGCGAGATCAAAGAGCCGACGCGACTGAAGAACAAATCGGCCAGCTGGCGCTCTGGGATGCCGAGCTATCGCTCGCCGGGTTTGGACGAACACCAGAGTCTCCGGCGACCGCGATTCGACAGTCTCTGGACCTTGCGCTGCCGCCATCGGATCGAGACTACGCGAAATCACTCGTCGCGGAATCGACGCCCGACGCGATCAGCCACTTGCGTCTCGCCATCCAGACGGACCCCTTTCACTACCGCGCGCGGCGCATGTTGATCGTCTCGCTGCTCTCACTTGGGAGTTTCGAGGCATCCGCCCTCGAGTTATCGATCGCGCGACAGCTCTTTCCCGAAAGCCAGGACTTGCAGCTGCTTCATGCCCTCTGCTCGGCATGCGTTGACGGTCAAGACCACAGTGAGGCAGCCATCGATGCGGCGGGGCTGGCGGATTCCGAAGCCACTCGCTGGCGAGAGCTTTGTCGTTTTCTACGCGACCTACGTTCGCAACCTGAAGTCCGGTTTCGAAAGGCGATGGGGTCACTCTCGCTGCAGGAAATGACTCGGTTGCTCGCCGAGTTCACATCCAACCACCTGCCGATCATCGCGTCGCGGCAATGGCATCTTCCGATCGGCGTCGGAGAACGTCTCGGGCGTCTCCTCTCCGAACGGCATCACCCGACGGACTCCGATCCCGCCGATGTCGCGCGAATCTACCGCGAACTCGCCGAAACGCATCCGGAGTCAACGATTCTCTTGGTCGCGGCGGAATCGGAACTCGCCGCCGTCGACCTCGTGAACTCAACCCAGGAACAGAATCTGCGCCATTTTGAATCGGCCCGAATCAGGTTCGACGAAGCCACGCGGCGTTCGGGATTCCTTCGTGGCGACACGGACTATGCGCATTTCGGCTTGCTTTCCATTGCCGCCCTCGAGCGACTCAAGCTCCAGCACGAACCGACCGAAAACGATACACGGTTTCGCCGGCTGTCGTCGCTGGTTGACGTAAGGCTGATCAATCGCATCAGCGCCGCTCGCCTGTATGGTATTGCCGCGCTTCAAGCGGATGACCGCGAGCAGTCGAGACGCTGGTTTCGCCACCAACAGGAACTCGCGATTGTG